>NZ_VWWM01000058.1:0-48712 GCF_011752945.1 Paraburkholderia sp. Cy-641 | reverse complement strand
CGCGCCGGGCCCGGCCCGTCCAGTTCGCCGGCATCGGCGGGATCGGCCGCGATGCCGGCGAGCCACCACTACAAATAGAGGCCCGCGATGTCCGCACGCGCTGACCGTGCCCCGGCGCACGCGGCGGACCTCGACGAGGCGCGCGACGCGCGCTACGCCAACCCGTTCGCCCCGCCCGACGAAACCGAAGCCGCCGCCGAGGCGCGCCCGCGCTCGCTGTTCGGCGAAATTCTCGACTGGATGCTCGCGCCGCTGCTGCTGCTCTGGCCGATGAGCCTCGCGGTCACCTATCTGGTCGCCAAGTCGATCGCGAACGGCCCGTTCGACCGCGCGCTCGAAACCGACGCCTACGTGCTCGCGCGCCAGATCCATCCGGTCAACGGCGTCGCGGAGCTGTCGCTGCCCGACTCGACGCGCGATTTCCTGCGCGCGGACAACGTCGACAGCGTGTTCTACCAGGTGCTCGGCACGCGCGGCGAACTGGTCGCGGGCGAGCGCGACATGCCGCTGCCGCACGAAGAAGACCGGCCGCAACCGGGCATCGTCGAATTCCGCGACGACGTGCTGCGCGGCAACGACATCCGCGTCGCCTACACGACCGTTGAGTTTCCGCAGACGCGCGACGCGCAGCCCGTGCTCGTGCAGGTCGCCGAAACGCTCGACAAGCGCAGCCAGCTCGCCAACGACATCATCAAGGGCGTGATCCTGCCGCAGTTCGTGATCCTGCCGCTCGCGATCCTGCTCGTGTGGTTCGGCCTGTCGCGCGGGCTCGCGCCACTGCATGCGCTGCAGGCGCACATCCGCGCGCGGCGCCCGGACGACCTGTCGCCACTCGAAGCGCAGCGCGCGCCACCCGAAATCGAGCCGCTCGTCACCTCGTTCAACGATCTGCTCACGCGCCTCGAACAGAACATGGAGCTGCAGAAGCGCTTCATCGCCGACGCCGCGCATCAGATGAAAACGCCGCTCGCCGGCCTGCGCACCCAGGCCGAGCTGGCGCTGCGGCAGAACGCGTCGGCCGAGGTGCATCGCTCGCTCGAACAGATCGCGACCAGTTCCGAGCACGCCGCGCGGCTCGTCACGCAATTGCTCGCGCTCGCACGCGCGGAAAACCGCCGCTCGGGACAGATCTTCACGCCGGTCGAACTCGGCGAACTCGCGCGCAGCGCGGTGCGCGAATGGGTGCAGCCCGCGCTCGCCAAGGAGATGGACCTTGGCTACGAGGCGCCCGACGAGCCGGTCGAAGTGGCCGGCAATCCGGTGATGCTGCGCGAACTGCTGTCGAACCTGATCGACAACGCGATCCGCTATACGCCAGCGGGCGGGCGCATTACCGTGCGCGTGCGCAACGACGCGGCCGCGCGGCTCGTGCATCTCGAAGTCGAGGACACCGGCCTCGGCATTCCGGCCGCCGAACGCTCGCGCGTGGTCGAGCGCTTCTACCGGATTCTCGGCCGCGAGGGCGACGGCAGCGGCCTCGGGCTCGCGATCGTGCGCGAGATCGCGGCGATGCACGGCGGCGAGATGACCATCGACGACAACGTCTACCAGGAGTCGCCGCGACTCGCGGGAACGCTCGTGCGCATCAGCTTGCAGGTGCCCGAGCGGGGGCGGGACTTACCCTAACGCGGCCCGGCGTCAGGTATCGCCCATCCGTAATTTTGAGATACACGCTCGACAATTAGGCACAATTAAGCGCGTCTTGTGCGACATTGAACGCACGTTGACGGTTCGTTCGCCGATTTATCAGGGACATCCCCTGCCCGGCCGCCGCGTCAGTAGGCCGTAAGTTTCCACTCCAATAATCGGTTGCACGGGAACGCCTGAGCCGGCGATCCGCGTGCATATCAATATGGGAGACGACCTATGGCTACCGTTGGCGGGCAAATCTCGCACGTGCCGATGACGCGCGATGAGAAGCGGGTGATCTTCGCATCGTCGCTGGGCACGGTTTTCGAGTGGTACGATTTTTACCTGGCCGGCTCGCTCGCGGCCTTCATCAGCAAGAGCTTTTTCTCCGGCGTCAATCCGACCGCAGGGTTCATCTTCACGCTGCTGAGCTTCGCGGCAGGCTTCGCGGTGCGGCCGTTCGGCGCGATCGTGTTCGGGCGTCTCGGCGACATGGTCGGGCGCAAGTACACGTTCCTCGTCACGATCATCATCATGGGCCTGTCGACGTTCCTCGTCGGCTTCCTGCCCGGCTATACGTCGATCGGCATCGCTTCGCCGGTGATCTTCATCGCGATGCGGCTGCTACAGGGCCTCGCGCTCGGCGGCGAATACGGCGGCGCCGCGACCTACGTCGCCGAACATGCACCGGCGAACCGGCGCGGCTTCTACACGGCGTGGATCCAGACCACCGCCACGCTCGGCCTGTTCCTGTCGCTGCTCGTGATTCTCGGCGTGCGCACGTTCATGGGCGAAGACGCGTTCGGCACATGGGGCTGGCGTATTCCGTTCATCGTCTCGATCCTGCTGCTCGCGGTGTCGGTGTGGATTCGCCTGCAACTGCACGAGTCGCCGGTGTTCGAGCGCATC
This sequence comes from Paraburkholderia sp. Cy-641, assembly GCF_011752945.1. Lineage (NCBI taxonomy): Bacteria > Pseudomonadati > Pseudomonadota > Betaproteobacteria > Burkholderiales > Burkholderiaceae > Paraburkholderia > Paraburkholderia sp. Cy-641. Next base: position 46,174 of record NZ_VWWM01000058.1, on the reverse strand, counting down.
AAGGCCGAGGGCAAGACCTCGAAGGCGCCGCTCTCCGAGGCGTTCGGCCAGTGGAAGAACCTGAAGGTCGTGATTCTCGCGCTGCTCGGCTTGACGGCCGGCCAGGCTGTGGTCTGGTACACGGGCCAGTTCTACACGCTGTTCTTCCTCACTCAGACGCTGAAGGTCGACGGCACCAGCGCCAACATCATGATCGCGCTCGCGCTCCTGATCGGCACGCCGTTCTTCCTGTTCTTCGGCTCGCTGTCGGACAGGATCGGCCGCAAGCCGATCATCATGGCCGGCCTGCTGATCGCCGCGCTGACGTACTTCCCGCTCTTCAAGGCGCTCACGCACTACACGAACCCGGCGCTCGAAGCGGCGACGGCGAAGTCGCCGATCGTCGTGATCGCCGATCCAGCCGAGTGCTCGTTCCAGTTCAACCCGGTGGGCACGGCGAAGTTCGTGACCTCGTGCGACATCGCGAAGGGCGCGCTCTCGCGGGCCGGCCTGAACTATGACAACGTCGCGGCGCCGGCCGGCACGATCGCGCAGATCCGCGTGGGCGACACCGTCGTCAACACGTTCGACGGCCACGCGCCCGACGCGAAGGAGCAAACCAAGCTGTTCGAGACGACGCTCGCCGCGACGCTGAAGGCCGCCGGCTATCCGCCGAAGGCCAACCCCGCGCAGATCAACTGGCCGATGAGCATCGTGATCCTGACGATCCTCGTGATCTACGTGACGATGGTGTACGGGCCGATCGCGGCGATGCTGGTGGAGATGTTCCCGACGCGCATCCGCTATACGTCGATGTCGCTGCCGTATCACATCGGCAACGGCTGGTTCGGCGGCTTCCTCCCAGCGACCGCGTTCGCGATCGTGGCGGCGAAGGGCAACATCTACTCGGGGCTCTGGTATCCGATCGTGATCGCGGTGGTCACCTTCGTGATCGGCATGCTGTTCGTGCGCGAGACCAAGGACTCGGATATTTATGCGAAGGATTGAGGGGGTGTCCGGCGGCCGTGCTTAGGCAGCAGTCCGCGCTGTCTGAAAAAGTTGTGGGCCGGGGGTTGACAGCCTCCGGCTGCGTCAGCATAATCTCGCTTCTTTCGGCGAATTAGCTCAGTCGGTTAGAGCGACGGAATCATAATCCGCAGGTCCGGGGTTCGAGTCCCTGATTCGCCACCAGTTGCAAGAAAAAGCCGCTGCTTCCACGAAGCAGCGGCTTTTTTGTTCTGGAACGCCGGGAATGCGCCCGAACAGGGGCATTACGCATCTAAAGCAGCCAAACGTTTTAGATGCGAGCGATTTTCCGGGAGCGGATGCTATCGCGCGCCGGCGGCTACCGTGTAGTACCGAGTCGTTCCCGCCACGCTGCGATGTGTCATAGCAACAGGAGGTCAGACCGAACGGGAGCAAACCCCGGCTATCCTGCTGGCCAGCCCCATTCCGCGGCGGTTGATCCTCGCCGCGCAGGCTGCGTCTCTGATGGAATTGGGAGCGCTCGTGCGGCTTCGATATGGTGGCCCGCGCCAGCAGTTTCGGCGTGACAAGGCCGGTTACAGGGATGCAGTCTGCTACCTCTACGGCTAAGCGCACACGCAGCATCTACCGCCTCACGGCAAAGGAATCGCAAATCACGCGACCGGTAAAGATCAAGTCGTACACCATACCAAGCAAACATCGTGCGCAGAGGTTCACTCCTTCGCGCAAATCCTGTGCGCGCCTGTGAAGGCTGTAGGTAGCAGCTCGCGCAAATAAAATAAGCATCGAAAGCGAACGATGCCAGTGAGCGGCGCAGAACAACGTGTTACGCGCGCAGCAGCCCTGCGTATCCGGGGAGTTGAAAACGCAAATAGATTGCGTAACCCATGTGCATCAAAACACAAACGGAGACGGTCATCCACGGCCCATAAACCGTAGTTGACATACAGCGAAAGTCCTTACAGCAGGATAGGCTTGCGCCGGTTTTGGGCGCCGACGCAGCATGGAAGCGCCGGCCGGCTGTCAGCGGATTCTCACGACTGATTCGGTTCAAGTGGTAAAAGGCGCGCTCCGAGAATAGCTTCTGCAGACCTTCCCGCAGCAACGGTGCTGGTAGCATCCTTGATGGCATCGACGTCTCTGCTCGGAGGTAGGCCGAACATTCGCCGGTATTCCCGCGTGAATTGCTGGACGCTTTCATAGCCCACGGAAAACGCCGCGCCGCTGGCCGACACACCTTCCGACGCCATCAGCCTGCGAGCTTCGATCAGGCGCAATTGCTTCTGGAATTGCAACGGGGACAACGAGGTCGCCGCCCGGAAATGCTGGTAGAACGACGATGGACTCATGCGGGCCTCGGACGCCAGCCGCTCAATCGGCAGCGGCTGCGCGAACTCGCTGCGCAGCAGGGCGACAGCACGTGCCACGCGCTGGGTGTGGCTCTCCGGCCAGCCCAAGTGACGGATCGCGGCGCCGTGTTTTCCGACCAGCAGCCAGTAGTGCATTTCCCGCACGAGCTGGGCCTGCAGAACGGGCAGCGCCGCGGGGCGTTCGATCAGCCGCATCAGGCGCAGCGCTGCATCGGCCACCTCTGAGTCGGATGGCTCAACCCGCACGGGCGACCCTTGGGCCGCGGGCCCCAGTTTCATCTCCACGGCAAGTTCGGCGATAGCCGTCAGATCCAGATCCAGCACCAGCGAGAAGTACGGCTCGGCGGCGCTGGCGCGCGTGACCTGGCTTACCGTCGGCACGTCGGCCGTAATCAGCAGCGAATCGCCGGCGCTGAAGTCGAACGTTTTCGTACCCATCGTGACCCGCTTGCCTCCATGCAACACCAGGCAGGCCAGCGGCCGGGAAATCGCATAGTCGATCCCGCTCGGCTGGGTCGCCCGGATGGTGGTCAGGGCCGGGATGGGAGTTTGGGCCACGCCTGTCGGGCCAGTATAGGCACTCGCGTAGCGGCGCACCGCGTCGAGCAGGGTGTCGTTCATATCGTCGTGCTACGAGCGTTTTTTACCTCGGCATCCTAGCGCGTTTCAGGCGGCGCGAAATCCACCTTCGGAGGAAAAGGCCAAGAACTCGGCGATTCAGGCAAAGGTAATCCACGTTCCGCGCGACAAAATGAACGCCTTCTTATACGTTACCAAGGAGTCGTTCATGAGCAGGATTTCTGTCGTCACGGGTTCCAGCCGCGGCCTCGGCCGCAATACCGCCCTGGCCATCGCCAGTCGGGGCGGCGACGTCATCATTACCTATCACAGTCGCGAAGCAGAAGCCAAGGCCGTGGTCGCCGAGATCGAGAAGCTCGGTCGCAAGGCGGTAGCCCTTCAACTGGACGCCGACGACGCCACCACTTTCGCGGCCTTCGCAGAACGGCTGAGGACCGCGTTGCACCAGACCTGGCAGCGCGATAGCTTCGACCATCTCGTCAACAACGCCGGACATGGCGACGTGGCGCCGATTGCCGAGATGAGCGAGGACGCGTTCGACAAACTGGTCAATGTGCACTTCAAGGGCGTGTTCTTCCTCACGCAGAAGCTGCTGCCCCTGCTCGCTGACGGGGGGCGCATTGTGAACCTGTCCACTGGTCTGACCCGAATGTCTGCCGAAGGCTGGTCGGCTTATGCCTCGGTCAAGGGTGCAATTGAGGTACTGACCGTATATATGGCCAAGGAACTGGGTCGCCGCAAAATCTCGGTCAATGCGGTGGCGCCGGGCGCGATCGAGACTGATTTCTTCAACGGCGCCGTGCGTGATACCCCGGAATTCAACAAGTTCTTCGCGGACATGACGGCTTTGGGTCGCGTCGGTGTGCCTAACGACATCGGGCCGATGATCGCCAGCCTCTTGTCCGAGGACAACCGCTGGGTCAACGCACAGCGCATCGAAGTGTCGGGCGGTCAAGGCATCTAAGCCAGAATGCCGGACACCGACGAGTTTCATCAACAGCGAGCTTTATAAATTGGCGGATGCGCCGCATCTGGCCGACGTCTTTGTCCCAAGGCCGGCTTACACGCTTATGTTGTTACGACCTGTTTCTATCGAAGGAGCGGACCGCCGTGCCTCTGATCCATGTTCATTACCCGACCGGTACGCTGGCTACCGAGGCGCGCAACGCGCTGGCCGAAGAATTGACGCATGTCTCCGCTTCAATCTCTTCGTTTTCAGCCGACCGCTTCGATATCATCATACGAATCGGTTAAAGTGAAGCCCAACCGAAACTTCGTCAGCTTGCAATGAGCGCTTTTATTCGCGAAGGCGATACGACAGATCACGGTGGCAGAGTGTTCGCCTAACAGCCAGGTCGAAGGCAAATCCGCTCTGACACGGCACGCCGATCAGCCCGACACACAGCGCATCACCGACGCTTCATCAACCCAGACCTACTTCGCCCTCGACTAGCGCCCACCACAACTCACTCCATCCAGCCGCTCAAACAGGCAAACTCTGCACCTTCGCTTCATAAGCCGCGCCAATGCTTTGCGTACCGCCGCTCGACCTCGCAACCGGCGCTTCGGCCGCCTCGCGGGCCTCGGAAGGCGCGCAGCCGAACCGCTCCTTGAAGGCGCGGCTGAAAACGGATTCCGCAGAAAAACCCAGGCCATACGCGATCTCGGCCACCCGCTCCCGCGGGACACCGGGCATGCGCAGGCGACGCATCGCCTCGTCCAGCCGGCGCGCGCGCACATGGCGGGCGACCCCGCCCGAGGCTGCGAACAGTTCGTAGAGCGCCGTCCGCGAGATTCCGACAGCGGCGGCCACCGCGGCGGCGTCGAGTCCGGGATCGGACAGATTGCGCTCGATGTGCGATAGCGCCTGCGCCCGCAGCATCGGCGCGAGCCGCGGGTCGCCTCGACGGGCGCCCGGCTTCGCCTTCGGCAAGAGACACGAGGCCAGCAAGCTCAGCGTCGCCTCCCCGGCCAGCCTCGCCTGCTCCTGCGTCATGCGGTTAACCAGACGCCCCAGAGACTGGATATGCGCGGTGACCATCCCGCCGATCGGATCATTGGCCTCCCATCCGACCGCGTGCAAGGGCGCGCCGAGCGGCAGCCTCCGCTCCAGCGACGCGCGCGGCACGCTCAACGTCAGCATCGGCGCGCTGCGCGCAAAACCCACGTTCTCGATCGCCAGGTCGCGCAAAGCGACCGAGCCGACCGGCACGCGCTGCTGGCCGCCATCGAACTCGGAAGCCAGTTCGCCCCCGAGCAGGCAATGAACAAGACACTGCTCGGCCGGCGTCGAGGCAATTTTTCCGCGCGTGCGGCGGAACTGGACGTCGTCGAAGGCAAAGTGGCGGGTCATCAGCATCGAGCCCAGATCCCACACTTCGATCTTCGCCCGAAACCGCGCCTCCCTGCACCGCCACACCTCGTAGAGCGGGCGCAAGCTCTCGCGCCAGATTTCCTCCGCGTCGCCCGCCCCCACGCTTCGGCTGTCAAATTTCAGAAACGGCCCCGGCATTCCCCAACCCCGTAGTCGAATTTTTTTACTTTACGTGGGGCCGATTTTATCCCGGCGCAGGGCGATTGATTTCGTCTCGCGCCATTTTCCAGCGGCTCCCGCACGCTGGCCGCCCGCCCGGACGAATCGCAAAGAAATCGCGGACGAATCGCGAGGTGAAAGACCGCTCGCCAGGCAATCATTGCGTCGCAGATACACGCGAGACGACTCGCTCATCACAACGGACCAGCAATGAAAAAAACAGTTTTGGGAGCTGCAACGGGGGCCATGATCCTGGCGGCATGCGGCGGCGGGGGCAGCAGCAGTAGTAGTTCGACCGGCGACACGAACCCCGCGCCATCGATCTCGCCGCCGAGCGTCTCGCTGCTTGCCGCGCCCGGCACCGCGGCAGCCGGCCCGTTTGCGGCAAGCGGCGACACGGCGACCGACGCGCTCGCCTTCGTCAACAACAAGCGGGCGCAGGTCGGACTCCCCGCGTTGAGCGCCCAATCCGGCGTCGCCCAGGCTGCGGCCAACCATTCGCTGTGGGAACAGGACAACAACGTCATCGGCCACTACGAAACGGCCGGCCAAGCCGGCTACACCGGCTACTCGCCGAGCGACCGGGTGAACCTCTTCTACTCGACCAACTCCGTCGGCGAAGTCACGGCCGGTTTCTCCGGTCCGTTCCTGAACTCGACCGAAGCGATCGAAGCGTTGTTCGACGCCCCCTTCCACCGCGCGACCATGCTTTTCGACTCGGTCCACGCCGGCGCGGGCGTCGCCAACGCCGCGAGCACCTCGCAGCTCTCCACGCTGACGGTCGATTTCGCCGACTACAAGCAGGTCATCGGCGAGGGCCAACTGGTCGCCTGGCCGTACAACGGCATGACGGGCGTCGATACAGGCTGGTTCGCCAACGAGAGCCCGAACCCGGTGGCCGCCCAGCCGGCACTCGAAAACACCGTGGTCGGCTACCCGGTGACGCTCTCGGGGGGCGACAACGCGGCGTTCTCGAACGTCTCGTTCACCATCGCGGATGCCTCGGGCAACAACGTGCCGTGCCTCGAGACCGACAGCTCGAACAACGCGGAAGCGACGCGCCTCGCGATCTGCGTGCCGACCGCGAAGCTGGCGACCAGCATGACCTACACGGCCAAGGTCTCCGGCACGCTGACGAACACCTCGCTCGCGGCGACGCCGTTTTCGGTGAGCTGGAAATTCACGACGGCGGCGACCGACAACGCGCCGATCGGCGCCCCGGCGGCCGCCTCGCCGCAAAGCTCGACGCAAAGCGCCAGCCCGGCGACGGCAACCGGCCTCGCGCGCGCGGCGAAGCAGACGACGTCCGGTCGACAGTTCATTTTGAATTGAGCTTATTCCCATGATCTCGCGAACTCTCTCCTCATCGGTCGGCTTTGCCGCGTTCGCGCTCGCGGCGGCCTGCGCCGCGAGCCCGGTCCTCGCCCAATCGTCGCCGCAGGCCGCGAGCCTGCCCGCCCCGGCAGCACAGCCCGCACCGTTATCGCAAGCCGATGCGCCCGCCTATGTAGTTGGCGAAAAGTGGACCTTCAAATACGAGAACGCTCTCGATCCGTCCAAAAATTCGACCTATACGCAAGCGGTGTCGAACGTCGGGCCCGGTCGCGTCGAACTCAACCAGGGAGCCACCGTCCTCGACGCGAACGGCAACATCGTGAAACTCGGCGCGACGAGCTACGAGCCGAGCGACGGCAAGCTGCGCTTTCCCATGCACGTCGGGGATGCCTGGTCGGGTTCCTACTCCTACAAGACAGGCAGTTGGGAAGCCATCGGCCAGCGCCGGTCGAAGGTCGTCGACGTCGAGCTTGTCGAGACGGCGGCCGGATCGTTCCAGGCGTTCAGGATCGAGCAATCGGTTGCGTGGTCGGCCGGCGGGGGCAACCGCGGCGAGGGCCAGACCCGGGAAGTGGACTGGTATGCGCCGGCGGTCGGCCGCATCGTGAAGCTGGACTACACCGACCAGGCGACGCACGCCGCGCCGACGACCACGCATGTCGAGCTGGTCGGCTTCACGAAGCCGTAAAGGGGTAACGCAGGGTAACGCGTGGCAGCGCGGGATATCGCAGAGTATCGCAGCCGCGCGCTCGAGCCGCCCCTGCCGTTATCGATAGGCATCCTTAGGTATCGCGAGCAACCCAACGGATGAGCGAGCGATGACATCGCGGAAAGGAGCCGCTGAAACGCCCTCGGGTTTGTTGCGCACGCCCACTCTTGAGAGAATGGCAGCTCGCGCAAGCCTGACAAGTTTTCCCCGGCGATGCCAAAGCACCGCGCGTCCGGGTTCCAGGAGCTTGCAGGCTTCCTTGCAGAATCGCAACTTCGAGGAGGTTCCCTGATGACGTTTCGCACCGCCGCGCTTGCCGCTACCGCGGCTTCCCTCGCGCTCGTCTGCGCCGGCGCAACGCTCGCTGCCCGGGCGCAGACGCCGGCCGACAGCCAGTGGCGCGCGAGCCCCATGACGCTCGCGACGCTGCTGCAGGACGGCTACAGGATCGCCGCGGTCGTCAACGACACGCGCGGCAACGGCGGCCCGGCCGACACGATCTTCGTGCAGCGCGATCAGAGCGCGTTCAAATGCATCGACCCGCAGCAGTCCGATGCAAAAACCAGGCAGGCCGAGACGCCGGCCTGTTACGAACTGGTGCCGCCGGGCGGCGCCGCACCGGCTTCCGAGTCGAAATAACGCCGGTGATGCAATGGCGGGGTGAGCTCAGCGATCGACGATCCGGCTCAGATTGCCGCGCACCCGCTGCAACAGCGCAATCAGTTGCGCCGCCTCTGCATCGCTGAAACCGTTGAGCGCTTCGAGCGCGACCTCGTCGCCGACCTTGCGCGCCTTGCCGAGCGTGCCCTCGGCTTTCGGCGTCATGCGCACCTGGCGCTCGCGGCGATCCTGCGGATTCGCGCTCCGCTCGATCCAGCCGCCCTCTTCCATCCGGTCGAGCAGACGGCCGGCCGAGATCGGCGCGACTTCGAGCAGGTCCGCGAGCCGCGCCTGGTTGATGTCGCCGTAGTGGCCGAGATAGGCCAGCACACGACACTGCGCGCGCGTGAGATCGACCGACGATTTCGCGAGGTCGTCGAAACGCTTGCCCGCGAGGCGGCCGACGTCGGAAATCAGAAAGCCGAAGCGCTCTTCGAGTTGGGTTTTCATGCGCGGATTATACGGAAGCCCCCCGGTTTGCCGCGCGCCGGCACGCACGCGAGCGCGCCAGGCTCAGCACAACTCCCGATAGCGCAAACCCGTTCCGCCGATATAATAAGCATGCTTATTATATCGACCGGCCCCCTCTTTCATGTCCTCAGCTTCCACGCCGGCGAGCGCCACCGCGCCGCTCAACCGGCCGATGATCACGATCTCGATCATGCTCGCGACGCTGATCCAGACGCTCGACAGCACGATCGCCAACGTGGCGCTGCCGCATATGCAAGGCACGCTGTCCGCGTCGCAGGACGAGATCACGTGGGTGCTGACGTCCTACATCGTCGCCGCCGCGATCGCCACGCCGCTGACCGGCTGGCTCTCGGACCGGCTCAGCGTGAAGCGCCTGCTGCTGATCGCGATCGCCGGCTTCACCGTCAGTTCGGCGCTATGCGGGCTGTCGGAAACGCTGCCGCAAATCGTGCTGTCGCGTCTGCTGCAAGGCGTTTTCGGCGCCTCGCTCGTGCCGCTCTCGCAATCGATCCTGCTCGACATCAACCCGCGCGAAAAGCAGGGCCAGGCGATGGCCGTGTGGGGCATGGGCGTGATGGTCGGGCCGATTCTCGGTCCGACGCTCGGCGGCTGGCTCACCGACAGCTACAACTGGCGCTGGGTGTTCTTCATCAACGTGCCGATCGGCGCGTTCGCACTGTTCGGCGTCGCGACCTTCCTGCCGACGCGCGAGCCGAAGCACGACGTGAAGTTCGACGCGTTCGGCTTCATCACGCTCGGTCTCGCGATCGGTGCCTTGCAGGCCATGCTCGATCGCGGCGAACAGCTCGACTGGTTTTCGTCGACCGAGATCGTGATCGAGGCGCTCGTCGCGGCAATCAGCTTCGCGTTCTTTCTCGTGCACACGGCGACAGTCGGCAAGCATTCGTTCTTCAAGTACCAGTTGCTGAAGGACCCGAACTTCGCGACCGGCACGTTCTTCATCTTCGTGATCGGCGCGGTCATGTATGCGACGCGCGCGCTGCTGCCGCCGATGCTGCAAAACCTGATGGGCTATCCGGTCGCGACCACGGGCCTCGTCACGGCGCCGAGCGGCGCCGGCACGATGGTCGCGATGCTGATCGCGGGGCGCCTGCTCAAGCGCGTCGATGCGCGGCTTCTGCTGCTCTCGGGCTTCCTGATCTCGGCGTTCGCGCTCTGGCAGATGATGCAGTACACGATCGTGCTGTCGGCATCGGACATCGTGTGGCCCGGCGTGATCCAGGGCTTCGGGCTCGGCCTCGTGTTCGTGCCGCTCTCCGCGCTGACGTTCTCGACGCTCTCGCCGGAACTGCGCGCCGACGGCACCGCGACCTACAGCCTGATGCGCAACATCGGCAGCAGTATCGGCATCTCGATCGTGCAGACGCTGATGACGCGCAACACGCAGATCTCGCACGCGGACCTCGCGGCGAACATCACCGCGTTCAATCCGGCGATCCAGCCGATGCTCGGCAGCGGCTCGAACTACGACATCGCGGCGCTCAACGCGTCGATCACGCAGCAGGCGTCGATGGTCGCGTATCTGAACGACTTCAAGCTGATGTTCATGGCAACGCTGCTGGTGATTCCGCTCTTGCTGTTGATCCGGCCGTCGCACAAGGCGCCCGATGCATCGGTGGCGCATGCGGCGATGGATTGACCACTCACCCGGCTCACCCGCCTCACCCTTCGATCCGCCCGCGCGTCACGCCGAGCAACGACGCCATCGCCGCGCGCGCGCATTGCGCATTGCGTGCGCGGATCGCCTCGAACACCGCTGTATGCTCGGCGAGCGACGCATTGAACACGTCAGCGCGTTTCGCATTGAGCCGCAGCTGCGCCTCGAGCGTGCGCTCGATCAGCGCGCCGAGCGGAATCAGCAATTCGTTGCTGCATGCGCTTAGCACGCATAGATGAAACTGCAGGTCCGCGCGCACCCATGCGTCGACGTTGCACGCCGCCACCATCGCTGCATGCGCGGCCTCGAGCGCGGGCAGCGTGTCGTCCGTATGCGAGGCGGCCGCGAGGCTCGCCGCATACGGTTCGATCATCTCGCGCATTTCCTGCAGCTTGAGCGCGAATGCCATCGGCTCGGCGACGCGCGAGTACCAGTCGAGCAGATCGGCATCGAGCAGATTCCACGCCGACTTCGGCCGCACCCGCGTGCCGACGCGCGGCCGCGATTCGATCAGCCCTTTCGACGTCAGCGTGCGCAGCGCCTCGCGCAGCACCGTGCGGCTCACGCCGAAGCGCTCCATCAACTCGGCCTCGCGCGGCAGGATCGAATCGGGCGCGTAATCGCCGCGCAGAATCGCGGTCGCGAGCAGTTGGGCGACTCGCCCGTGCAGGTCGTGCTGAATGGTTTTCTCCTCGCGCGGGTCGGTCTGTCGCTGGTGAGTCGCTGATCGGTCGCTGGTCTCGTGCCGCCACGCGGCGACGGCCATGGTTCCAGTCTGACCACTATGTGGCAAATAATACTATTAATAGTACTTTAAAGCGCTTTGTTGTAGCATCGGGTTTCCGAATTTTTTTCCGCCAGCGCCGGCCGCGAGGAGACACGCACCATGAAAATCACCAAACTCGAAACCTTCATCGTCCCGCCGCGCTGGTGCTTCCTGAAGATCGAGACCGACGAGGGCATCGTCGGCTGGGGCGAGCCGGTGGTCGAGGGCCGCGCGCATACGGTGGCCGCGGCGGTCGAGGAACTGTCCGACTATCTGATCGGCAAGGACCCGCTGCTGATCGAGGACCACTGGCAGGTGATGTACCGCGCGGGCTTCTATCGCGGCGGCCCGATCACGATGAGCGCGATCGCGGGCGTCGACCAGGCGTTGTGGGACATCAAGGGCAAGCATCATGGCGTGCCGGTGCATGCGCTGCTCGGCGGCCAGGTGCGCGAGCGCATCAAGGTGTACTCGTGGATCGGCGGCGACCGCCCGAGCGACGTCGCCAACAACGCGCGCGCGGTGGTCGAGCGCGGCTTCAAGGCCGTCAAGATGAACGGCTCGGAAGAGCTGCAGATCATCGACACCTTCGACAAGGTGCAAGGCGTGATCAACAACGTCGCGGCGGTGCGCGAGGCGGTCGGACCGAACGTCGGCATCGGCGTGGACTTCCACGGCCGCGTCCATAAGCCGATGGCGAAGGTGCTCGCGAAGGAGCTCGATCCGTACAAGCTGCTCTTCATCGAGGAGCCGGTGCTCTCGGAGAACGCCGAGGCGCTGCGCGACATCGTCAATCAGACCAACACGCCGATCGCGCTCGGCGAGCGCCTGTATTCGCGCTGGGACTTCAAGCACATCCTCTCGGGCGGCTACGTCGACATCATCCAGCCGGACGCGTCGCACGCGGGCGGCATCACCGAATGCCGCAAGATCGCCGCGATGGCCGAGGCCTACGACGTCGCGCTCGCGCTGCATTGCCCGCTCGGCCCGATCGCGCTCGCCACCTGCCTGCAGATCGACGCGGTCAGCTACAACGCGTTCATCCAGGAACAGAGCCTCGGCATTCACTACAACCAGGGCAACGACCTGCTCGACTACATCAAAAACCCGGAGGTCTTCAGGTACGAAGACGGTTTCGTGTCGATTCCGCAGGGCCCGGGACTCGGCATCGAGGTCAACGAGGAGAAGGTGCGCGAGATGGCGAAGGTCGGTCATCGCTGGCGCAATCCGGTGTGGCGTCACGCGGACGGCAGCGTCGCCGAATGGTGATTCCGCGCCCCTGAGCGGATGAAGCGGCACGCCGCCGGCGGGCAGCGTGCCGGCATCGGTGCGCCTTGGGGTGCGCCTGGGGTCAGCGCCAGGCTACGCATCCCATGCGGCCCGGCGGCGGCTGTTGCGCGCCGTCCGATAGACGCGACCGCGCCCTGCCGGTTCGTCGCCCCCGCCCGCCGCCGATAACAAAATCATCAAGAGGCTGACCCTCGTGGAGACAACCCACACCCAAATGCAAGCGATCGGCAAGCGCCATCGCCTGCTCGCGATGCTGTTCGTCACCGTCGTCATCACCTATCTCGACCGCAGCAATCTGTCGATCGCCGCGACCGCGATCGGCCAGGACCTGCAACTCGATCCCGCCCAGATGGGCCTCGTGTTCTCGGCCTTCGGCTGGTCGTATGCGCTGCTGCAGATTCCCGGCGGCATCCTCGTGGACCGCACGCGGCCTCGCCTGCTGCTCGCGCTGATCATCGGACTATGGTCGCTCGCGACGCTGCTGCAGGGCTTCGCCAGCGCGTTCGCGGTGCTGCTGTCGCTGCGCGTATTGCTGGGCGCGCTCGAAGCGCCCGCCTATCCGACGCTCAATCGCGTCGTCACCACATGGTTTCCCGATAACGAACGGGCCCGCGCCATCGCGAGCTACACGTCCGGCCAGTACGTCGGGCTCGCGTTCCTGACGCCGGTGCTCGTGCTCACGCAGCAGCACTTCGGCTGGCAGGGCGTGTTCTTTCTGACGGGCGCGCTCGGCATCGGCTGGGCGCTGGTCTGGTACGCGCTGTATCGCGAGCCGTCCGAGGCCAGCGGCATCAACGCGGCCGAACTCGACGTCATCCGCGCAGGCGGCGGCCTCGTCGAACTCGGCAGCGCGTCGCGCGCCCGCTATACCGCCGCCGACTGGCGCGCCGTGCTCGGCAACCGCAAGCTGTGGGGCGTGTACATCGGCCAGATCGCGGTGACCTCGACGCTGTGGTTCTTCCTCACCTGGTTTCCGACCTACCTCGTCAAGTACCGGCACATGGACTTCCTGAAGGCCGGCTTCATGGCGGCCGTGCCGTTTCTCGCGGCGTTCGTCGGCATTCTCGCCTCGGGCCTGCTGTCGGACTGGATGATGCGGCGCGGCGTGTCGGCCACGGTCGCGCGCAAGGTGCCGATCGTCACGGGCCTCCTGCTGTCGACGGCAATCGTCGGCGCGAACTACGTCGACACGCCCGCGATGGTGATCCTCTTCATGGCGATCGCGTTCTTCGGCAGCGGCTTTTCGTCGATCACGTGGGTGCTGGTGTCGTCGATGGCGAAGAAGGAGCTGCTCGGCCTGACCGGCGGCATGTTCAACCTGATGGGCAATCTGTCGTCGATCTGCGTGCCGGTGGTGATCGGCTTCATCGTCAAAAACAGCGACTTCAAGCCCGCGCTGATGTTCATGAGCGCGGTCGGCGTGGTCGGCGCGCTGTCGTATCTGTTCCTCGTCGGCAAGATCGAGCGCATCCGCTGAACGCTTCGCCGACGCCCCGCCCGCGTGTTACGGCCACGTGACGCGCGGGCCGTCGCAGTAACGTAACATCCCGGACCGCCACGCCTCGAACCGGCGTTTCACGACCGCTCCCGGATTTCGCCCTCTCCTCGCAAAGCCTTACCCGGCAAGGCTTGCGCGCCATTGGTTCGGTATCGGACATACGCATGGCCCGCTCCTTGCTCAAATGCATGCAAACGACACATGCTACGGGGAACAACGTGGGCGAATTCCTTCCTGACTATCTGATCCGCGAACAGGCGGCGGTCGGCGCGCTGGTCGCGTTCGGCGTGCTGCGGGTCATCGGCGCGATGTTCGCGTACGAGCGCGGCTGGAGCATCGCGGTGGTCGCGAAGTGCTTTATCGGCGCGGCGGTGCTGTACTGCCTGCCGCAGATATTCGATCTGCTCACGCAGATGGTCGGCTCGCGCGCGGCCGGCGCCGAACTCGAAGGCAAGGCCGCGGGCTGTGCGATCGCGCTGTTCTGCGCGCCGATCCTCGCCCATCGGCTCGGCTTCGAGTAAGCGAGGCTCGCGATGCGGCTCATCAAGAGAAACGCCAAACCGGTGTACAGCCCGGGCGACGTGCTGAAACTGAAGTCCGGCGGCCGTCCGATGACGGCAACCTGGAGCGGCCCGGTCGTGTTCGCGCCGGGCAACTGGCTGATCTGCCAGTGGTTCAGCGACGCGGGCGAGCTTCAGCAGGAGATGTTTCCGGAGGAGGCCCTGGAGCGGGCGCACGACGCAGTGCACGACGAAGCGCTCGTGGCCTGAAGAGAGCAGGAGCGGATCGGCTGGTCGATGCCAGCCGATCGTGTGTATTGCGCCGCACGCGCCCTACTGCCGTGCGGCGCTTTTTTTTGCTTTTTTTAATTTCCCGGCGACTCCGGCCCGCTGCCCTGGACGGCTATCGGGTGGAGTCCTTCCAGGCAGGGCGGAAACCTACTTCGGCCCCATTGCTTCGAAAGAAGCCGGATATCGGCTGCCCGAGATGTTCTCGGGAGAGAACGTCGCTTCGAGCCGTGCGCATTCCGCTTCGGTCAACGCAAGGCTCGCGGCATCGACATTCTGTTCCAGATTCGCGATGCGCTTTGCGCCGGGAATCGGCACGATGTCGCGCCCTTGAGCCAGTACCCAGGCGAGGGCGACTTGCGCAGCGCTTGCGCCTTTCGCCGCGGCGATGTCCTCGATCACCGTCACCAACTGGCGATTGGCCTCGATATGGCCGGGCTGGAAGCGCGGCAAGCTGTGGCGGAAGTCACCCGATTCCAGCGTGGTGGTGGCCGGCATTTTTCCGGTCAGGAAGCCGCGGCCCAGCGGGCTGAACGGCACGAAGGCAATGCCCAGTTCGCGGCAGGTGTCGAGCACGCCGTTTGTTTCGACATCGCGAGTCCAGAGCGAGTATTCGCTCTGCAAAGCCGTGATCGGGTGAATGGCATGCGCCCGCCGCAGCGTCTCGGCGGAGACCTCGGAAAGACCGATGGCGCGCACCTTGCCTTCGGCCACCAGCTCGGCCATGGCGCCGACACTCTCCTCGACCGGCACGGCCGGATCGACGCGATGCAGATAATAAAGGTCGATGACATCGGTATCGAGGCGCTTCAGCGAGGCTTCCGCAACCGCGCGGGCGTTTTCGGGACGTCCGTCCGTTCCGGTGATTTCGCCGAAATCGCTGCGCTCCCGGTTGTAGACGAAGCCGAATTTCGTCGCGATGACCACGCGCTCACGGTAAGGCCTGAGCGCCTTGCCCAGCAGAATCTCGTTGCGATGGGGTCCATAAACCTCGGCGGTGTCGAAGAAGGTCACGCCCAGCTCGACGGCGCGCTGCAGCGTCCGGATCGAACTGGCTTCGTCCTGCGCGCCATAAGACTGGCTCAGCCCCATGCAGCCCAAACCGATGGGCGAAACTTCGATTTTTCCTAACTTGCGATGTTCCATAGCGCACTCCTTTGTGAATTAACGCGGAATGGAAGCATGGTAGTTGGAGCGAATGATGCTGATAACCCGTGTAAAGCAGTTTGTGTTGATCTAAAATTTCGAACAATGGATCGAACACAGCTTTCCCAACTCGTCGTTTTCGTGACCGTTGCCAGGACTGGCAGTTTTCGGGCAGCGGCGGATCAGCTCGGCATCGCGCCTTCAGCGGTCAGCCACGCGGTCTCCACGCTGGAGGACACGCTCGGCCTGAGGTTGCTGGCGCGCACCACGCGCTCGACACGCCCGACCGAGGAAGGGGAACGTCTCCTTGCCCGGGTCGCCGGCCCCCTTGCCGAAATCGAAACGGGATTCACCGAGGTCACGGAAGGGGCCGTTGCGCCCGCCGGCCCATTGCGGATCACGATGCCGTTTCTCGCGGTCCAGGAAGTCATCATGCGACGCCTGCCGGCGTTTACGGCGCGCTATCCCGCGATCGAACTCGACATTCGCGTTTCGGATATTTTTGAAGACATCGTCGAAAAGGGTTGCGACGCGGGGATCAGGCTCGGGGAGAGCCTCGCGGCCGACATGATCGCGGTACGCGCGGACGGGCCACGGCGCGGCATGATTGTCGCTGCCCCCGCCTACTTCGAGCGACATCCCAGGCCCCGGCATCCACGCGATCTGAGCGCACACAACTGCATCCGCCGCCGGTTCGAAAGCGGACGCCTATACCGTTGGGAACTGGAGCATGACGGGCATGCGGTCAGTGTCGAGGTCAAGGGCAGCGTGATCCTGCCGCAGCAGGAATTGATGAGGCAGGCCGCCCTCGACGGAGTGGGACTGGCGTTTCTGTTTGAGGAAGCCGTCGCGGCCGACGTACGCGAAGGGCGGCTGATCTCCGTCATGGAAGAATGGTGTCCGCCTTTCGATGGCTTTTATATTTATTACCCTTCCCGGCGACAGATGCGCCCGGCATTGCGCGCCTTCGTCGAATTCTTCCGCTATTCCGCGTAAGGCCTGGCTATTTCCAGCCTGAGCATGTGCCGGCCACGATCGACGTGCGTTGTCCGACACGCTCCGCAAGCGGCCCGGCACAGAGGAACCCGAACGCGCAGGCGAGGCCGAAGACCGTCGCGGAGTCGGCCCTCGCCGGCGAGCTTGTCCCGAAAGCAATGCCGATCTGCCCGAGCATCGGCAGAACGGCATCCATCTGACCCACGCTCAGTCGAGCGCCGCAAACGCCGGCACGCTATGCGACAGCGCCGCCGCCACGACGAACACGCCGATCATCACGAGCGCTTCGAGATACAGCACGTTGACGAACGTGTGCGCGTCCATCGTCGACGCGGTGCGGCGCAGGCGCGGCAGCGCCGACAGCCGGTTCAGCCCGCCCAACACGAGCGCGAGCGCGACCAGCACGAGCTTGAGCGTCAGCACATGGCCCCACGTGCTCGACAGGATCGCGTCGAGCGAGCCGCCCGAACCGCGCACCGCGTTGAAAACGCCCGACAGCAGCACGAGCGCCACCGCGACGATCGACACGTTCGACACCTGCGCCGCCGTGCGGATCAGCATGCCGCGCGCGGTCGACGCGCCGAGCGCCGGCAGCACCGCAAGTCCCGAGGCCATCGCGAGGCCGCCCCAGACGCTCGTCGCCAGCACGTGCAGCGTCTGCATGCCGATCGCCGCCGACAGCACGCCGGCATCGGCCGCATGACCGAGCGACGCCTTGCCCGCCGCGACCGCCAGCACCGCGAGCCACAGCAGCGTATTGCGCAGCGGGCCCGTGCCGTGGCTCAGCGCGGTGCCGAGCAGCACCAGCGCGCCGCAGAACGCGACGCTCCAGCCACGGCCGACGTGCGTCTGCGCGAGCACGGTCGGCACCACGCCAAACGCCGCGGGCAGCGCGACGCCGCTCATCGACGCCGTCTGGTACAGCAGCCAGCCGAGGTCGGCGAGCACCAGCACGATGGCGGCCGCGCGCATCGAACGCTGCGCGCGCAGCCAGCCGGGGCGCGCCGGGGACGTGCCCTGCCGCGCGTCGCGTGCGAGCCACGCCGCCAGCAGCGCCGAACCGACGGCGAACGCAAACGACACATTCATGAGCGCGGCCATTGCGACCTGCCCGATCCACAGTCCGTCGAAGCTCATTTGACGTTGAACGCGAAGTCGCCTTGGGTACGATGGCCGTCCGTCGCCACCGCGATCCAGTGCACCGCGTAGCGGCCCGCGCCCAGCGGCGGGAGCGCCAGACGCATGACCCGCGCATCCTGTCCGTCGACCGCGGAAGCCGTTGTGGCGGCGGGCTTGCCGCTCGCATCGGCGAGCGTGATCCTGCTGAAGGCCGGCTCGAGCGGCTCGGTGAAATGGATCGTGACGTCGCCGGGCGCGGCGACCTCGGCGTTCGCCGCCGGCACGCTCGAGACCAGATGGGCGTGCGCGAACGCCGTGGACGACACCGCCAGCGCGAGCGCGCCGGACATCAACGCACGCAGCGCCGGAACGGAAAAATCGAATAGCTTCATGTAAGACCGATAGCTGAGGGGAACAAACGATGATTGGGTGGAATGGCGGGCGCGAGAGCGCGCGTCGCCTGGACGGCGCGGCCGGCGGACCCGCAAGTGTACGCTTCGATGGCGCGCGCGGGCATCGGTTCAACCGGCTTCGCCAAATGCCATGTGGCCGGAGCACGAGCCGACCCGCGCCACGCGACATACTGTCGCATGGCAGTCACACCAACGAAGGCCTTGAGTGCGTCAAATAGTCACCATCACCCTTCGATGATAGAATGCTGCGTCGCCGCAGCGACGGCTGTCCTTCACACCGAGCCGCCCGAAGTTCGGTCAGGTCCCCGATTCTGATGGAGTTACGCGTGTCTTCAAGACGCCTCTTCCGCCCGTTGCTTGCCCTTCTGCTGATCGGCTCCGCGGGTGTCTATAGCGCTGCGAAAGCGCAGACTCAACCGAAGGCCCCCGACACGATGGAAGCGCGCGTGCAAGGTTGCACGGCCTGCCACGGCTCGCACGGTCAAGGTACCGACAACGACTACTTCCCGCGCCTCGCGGGCAAGCCGGCGAACTATCTGTTCAACCAGCTACAGAATTTCCGTGAAGGGCGCCGCAAGTATCCGCCCATGAACTACCTCGTCACGTATCTCTCCGACGACTATCTCCACCAGATCGCCACGTTCTTCTCGCAGCAGCGTCCGCCCTATCCGCCACCGGCCAAGCCGACCGTGTCGGCGACGACGCTCCAGCGCGGCGAGCAGATCGTGCTGCACGGCGACGCATCGAAGCAGGTGCCCGCCTGCGCGGCCTGCCACGGCAAGGCGCTCACCGGCATGGAACCGGCGATCCCGGGTCTCGTCGGCCTGCACGCCGACTACATCAGCGCGCAGCTCGGCGCCTGGCGTTCGGGCTCGCGCCACGCCATCGCGCCCGACTGCATGCACACGGTCGCCACGCGTCTGTCCGACGACGACGTGAACGCCGTCGCGGCCTGGCTGTCGATGCAAAAGGCTCCGCAAAACCCCGTGCCGGCTCCGGCCCGCTCCTTGAAGACTCCGCTTGCCTGCGGCAGCGAACCGCAATAAGGCGCCGGGAGAGACACTCAAATGAAACGCAAGTCTTTGTTCGCCCTCTCGGCAGTCGTCGTGGCTGCGGCTGCCGCACTCGTTCCCGTCCTCTGGTCGGGTGGCGACAACCTGCATAACGGCTCGGCCGTGGCGGCCACGCCCACCGACCAGGCCGAACTGATCAAGAAAGGCGAGTACCTCGCCCGCGCCGGCGACTGTATCGCCTGCCACACGGTGCGCGGCGGCAAGCCGTTCGCCGGCGGCCTGCCGATGGCGACGCCGTTCGGCACGATGTTCACGCCGAACATCACGCCGGACGACCAGTACGGCATCGGCAAGTGGACCCAGGACGACTTCTATCGCGCGATGCACACGGGCCGCTCGAAGGACGGCAGCCTGCTCTATCCGGGCTTCCCGTTCACGAGCTACACGAAGGTCACGCGCGCCGACGCGGACGCGATCTACGCGTACCTGCGCTCGGTCGCGCCGGTCAACGTGCCGAGCCGTCCGCACGAACTGAAATTCCCGTTCAACCAGCGCAACATGCTGATCGGCTGGCGCACGCTGTTCTTCCGTGAAGGCGAGTTCAAGCCGGACCCGACCAAGTCGGTCGAATGGAACCGCGGCGCGTATCTGGTCGAAGGCCTCGGCCACTGCGGCATGTGCCACACCTCGATCAACGCGATGGGCGGCCCGGTCAATTCGGCGGCGTTCGCGGGCGGTCTGATTCCGCTGCAGAACTGGTATGCGCCGTCGCTGACGTCGAACAAGGAAGCCGGCCTCGGCGACTGGGACCTGCAGGACATCGCCAGCCTGCTGAAGACCGGTGTGTCGAACCGCGGCGCGGTGTTCGGTCCGATGGCCGAAGTGGTGCACAACAGCCTGCAGTATCTGTCGACCGAAGATATCAACGCGATGGCGACGTACCTGAAGACGATTCCGCAGAAGAGCGACGCACCGGAACCGCTGCAGCTCGAAACCTCGGAAAAGTTCGGTGGCGAACTGTTGAAGCAAGGCCAGAAGATCTACGTTGACAACTGCGCGAAGTGCCACGCGGAAAATGGTCTCGGCCAGCCGCCGGCGTTCCCGCCGCTCGCGAACAACCCGTCGATCCAGATGCCATCGGCAGTCAACCCGATCCGCATGGTGCTGAACGGCGGTTATCCGCCGAGCACGGAAGCGAACCCGCATCCGTATGGCATGCCGCCGTTTGCGCAGGCGCTGTCGAATCAGGAAGTCGCGGCCGTCGTGACGTACATCCGTATGTCCTGGGGCAACCACGGCACCGCCGTGTCGCCGCAGCAGGTGGCCGATCTGCGTTCGGCGCCGCTCGACTAAGCAGCGTTCGTCGCACCCCGGGCGCGGCCTGCGAAACTCGCGGCCGCGCCCTTCGTTTTTCAGGACCGGTATCATGTGGGCGCATTTGCGGTTGTGTCTGCCCTCGTGAAACCGCATGGGAGAAAAGAGTCGTGCCTGTCGGTGAGCGTTTCAACAGCATTACCCATCTCGTCGGCGCCGTGCTGTCGGTGGTGGGGCTGGCGGCGCTCGTCACGATGGGCGTGCTCGCCGACGACGCGTACAAGGTGGTCAGCTTCAGCGTGTACGGTGCGATGCTGTTCGTGCTGTATGCGATCTCGACGCTCTATCACAGCGTAAGCCATCCGCGTCTGAAGGCGATTCTGCAGAAATGCGATCATTCGGCGATCTACCTGCTGATCGCCGGCAGCTACACCCCTTTCACGCTCGTCACGTTGCGCGGGCCGTGGGGCTGGTCGCTATTCGGGGTAAGCTGGGGGCTTGCCGCTCTCGGCATCGTGCAGGAACTGACGCTCGGGCGCCGTACCCGCAGCGTGTCGATGGTGTTGTACGTGTTGATGGGATGGCTCGCGCTCGTAGCCGTCCGCCCGCTGGTGCAGGCGTTGCCGGCCGCGGGGACCGCATGGCTCGTGGCCGGCGGCGTCATCTATAGCGCCGGTATCTATTTCTTCATCAACGACGAGCGCATCCGCCACGGACATGGTATCTGGCACCTGTTCGTACTGGCGGGCAGTCTGTGTCAATTCGTCAGTGTCGCGCGCTATGTCGCATGACACTCCACGGCGACGAATTGCAACTTAAGGCCAGTCGACGTGTCTGCATAGCGCGTCGAAACATTCGGCACATCTTTGAACGTGCCGCCGATTTCTCCGTGAACGGAACCGGGCTTCGGCCTCGCACACGCCTTGCCGGCGGGTTCATGCCGCATGGGTTCCCATTGGCGCCGTTCGCGAAACTGCATTGCAAAGAGCTTTTATGTCTTTTGATTCCCTCGGCTTGTCCGAACCGCTGGTCCGCGCTGTCAACGAACTCGGCTATACCAGCCCGACCCCGATCCAGACCCAGGCGATCCCCGCCGTGCTCAACGGCGGCGATCTGCTCGCCGGCGCGCAAACCGGCACCGGCAAGACCGCCGGCTTCACGCTGCCGATCCTGCAGCGTCTGCAATCGATGCCGCCGGCCGCCGGCGGCAAGCGTGTGATCCGCGCGCTGATCCTCACGCCGACGCGCGAACTCGCCGCTCAGGTCGAAGAAAGCGTGCGCGCGTACGGCAAATACCTGAAGCTGAAGTCGACCGTGATGTTCGGCGGCGTCGGCATCAATCCGCAGATCGATGCGTTGAAGCGCGGCGTCGATATCGTCGTCGCGACGCCGGGCCGTCTGCTCGATCACATGCAGCAGAAGACCATCGACCTGTCGCATCTCGAGATTCTCGTGCTCGACGAAGCGGACCGCATGCTCGACATGGGCTTCATCCACGACATCAAGCGCGTGCTCGCGAAGCTGCCGCCGAAGCGCCAGAACCTGCTGTTCTCGGCCACCTTCTCCGACGAAATCAAGGCACTCGCCGACAGCCTGCTCGACTCGCCGGCGCTGATCGAAGTCGCGCGCCGCAATACGACGGCCGAAACGGTCGCGCAGAAGATTCACCCGGTCGATCGCGACCGCAAGCGCGACCTGCTCACGCATCTGATCCGTCAGCACAACTGGTTCCAGGTGCTCGTGTTCACGCGCACCAAGCACGGCGCGAACCGCCTTGCCGAGCAGTTGACGAAGGACGGCATCAGCGCGCTCGCGATCCACGGCAACAAGAGCCAGTCGGCGCGCACGCGCGCGCTCGCCGAGTTCAAGGACGGCACGCTGCAGGTGCTGGTCGCGACCGACATCGCCGCACGCGGCATCGATATCGATCAACTGCCGCACGTGGTCAACTTCGATCTGCCGAACGTGCCGGAAGATTACGTGCACCGCATCGGCCGCACGGGCCGCGCGGGCGCGACGGGCGAGGCGGTGTCGCTCGTATGCGTCGATGAATTGCAGTTGCTGAAGGACATCGAGAAGCTCATCAAGCGTCCGGTGCCGCAGGAAGTGATCGCCGGATTCGAGCCGGACCCGAACGCGAAGCCCGAGCCGATTCAGCGTCGTAGCCAGGGCGGTGGCGGCCGCTCACCGCGTCAGGGGCAAGGCGCCGGACGGCGCGAAGGTGGCAACGCGAATGCGGCTGCAGGCGCCAATGCGCGCTCGGCATCCGCTGCGGCTTCGGCAAAACCGGGGCAAGGTTCGGGGCAACGCTCGGGACAGCGCGCGTCGAATGGTCAGCCGTCGCCGCGCCCGCAAGGCGCGAAGCCAGCCGGCAACGGCGGCCAGCCGCGACGCGACGCGCAACGTCACGACGACCGGCCGCGCGCGGCTGCGCATGACGGTGCGGCCGCACATCACGCGCCGCGCAAACCGCAAGGCAATCGCTCGCACAACAGCAACCCGGGCGCGTTGCTCGGCGGCGGCGCGAAGCCGCGCAACGATGCACCGCGTGGCGCCCAGCCGCCGCGCAATGGTGAGCGCGGCCGCTGAGCCTCCGGGCCGTTGAGCCTCTGTCGAAGCTCGTGGGATTCCGCGGCCTTTGAAGCCGTCGTTTCGCCAGCCGTCAGCGCCTCGGTGAGCGACTAACGGCGAGGACTAACAGCGCGGACCAACGGCTTGAACTAACAGCTTGAACTAACGGCGGGTCGCGGCAGCGGCCCGTTTCAAATGCTCGACCTGCTTCTCCCACCGGTCGAGCACTTCCCTTCCGCCCCCTTCCAGTTCGAACGTGATGCCGCCCGTGAGGCGCGCATAACGCACGCTCTGCGCTTCCCCTGTGTCGATCGAACCGAGCAGATAGACGAGGCCGCTGTCGTCGCCGACCGCGCTCGCCAGCGGTGCGACACGCAACTGCACCTGATAGAACGCCGCGTCGCAGACAAAGCTGAGCGTCGCGCGGCCGCTTTGCGCGATTGCGCGCGTCGCTCGCGCCTGCGGCCATAACGCGATGCACAGCGTGCGCGCATCGGGCGCATAGAGTTCGCCGACGCTCAGCAAGGACGTGCGCACGTGGCCGTTCGCATCGACGGTGAGCAGCGAAGCGGTAAAGCCGCTCTTGCCGCCGATCGACGAACCATCGAACAACGCGCGCACGGCGTCGGGCCATTCATCGAACACATTCTGTTCGAGCGGACGCGCGGGCGCCGGGGTAGATGCGGAAGAATCGCTCATGCGGTCGGTCAGGTTGAAATGGACAAGGCTCCATCATGCCGCGAATGCTGCGAATACCGCGAAAAGAACGAGGCCCGCGTGAGCGAGCCTCGCCTCGTCGCCGCGCCGAGTTCGTCGCCAGATCATCGCGAGGTCAGCGCACGGTTATTAACGCAACGTCAGCGCAAAAACCGGCGCGCCGCCGGATCAGCGGAAGAACACGTGCTGCGTGATCTTCGCGAGCGGATAATGCACGCCCGGCTGAATGCGTGCCGGCAGATCGAGCGGCTTGAGCAGCATCTTCACGCACATGTCGGCCGACAGATTGCGCCGCACCAGGGTGTTGATGCGCGCCGCACGCTCGCGGTTATACGCGGAATCGTGCACGCGCTCAGGATAGCGGATCGCAAACACATGCCGCAGCGCGATCTCCGAATCCTCGTTCTTGATCTCCATCACGCGGCGCATCAGCGCACCGAGCACCGCGAGACGACCATTGCCTTCGATCCTGTTGTACTTCTTGAAATACTTGAAAAAGTGCTTGTAATGCCGGACTTCGTCGGTGCGGATGTTGTCGGTGATCTGCTTGAGCACCGGCTCGTCCGAGCATTCGTTGATCGCGCGATACAGCGTCGCCGTGCCGGTTTCGACCACGCAACGCGCGACCATTTCGAGCGCGCGGGTCTTTTCGAAATCCTCGACCGAGCAGGTCAGCGAGTATTCGGCCATGAAGTTGCGAAACGCGGTGTCCCAGTCGAATTCGGGCCACACGTAGCCGATATAGGTCTTCAGCGAGCGGCCATGCTGCATTTCCTCGGGCTCCCACTCGTTGTTGAGCCAGGCCGAGACTTCGGGATCGTCGTTGAAGAAGGTACTGAGATTGCTGGTGTAGAGGTCGGTGCCGCTTTCGATAAACGAAGCCGCGCACAGCAGCAACAGCAGGTCTTCGTTCGCGGAGGCCTTCTGCCGGTCGATGCGGGTAAGGTCGATGTCCTCGATCCGCCAGGGCATGACATGGTTCAGCTCTGTGTGCATCGTGTCTTGCTCCGAATGCCGTACCGACTCGTGGAGCCTGCTCGCAACCGCCCCGCGCTCGCCGTGATGCCGTGTCGGATACAACGCCGTGAATTAGAGTTGGGCTCTTGTACTCTGCATGTTAGCCGGTGTTAAGCGACTATGCAGCGCCCCATGAAGAGTACTCTGCACAGACCATGCCGCACCGCCGCAGTTCCGCTTCGCAGATAGGCGAAATATTCCAGCAGGTTAAAGCGGCGGGCGGGGAGCGAAAAAAACCGGCTCGACGAGCCGGCTTCGAGGAGTTGGCTTTCGGCACATTTCAGTCCGCATACGAAAGCCGAGGGATCGGTCCAACCGGCAAAGGCTGGCGCGCCGCGGCATCGATGGCGGCCGCGCGCCTGCCGGTTGCGGCGTGTTGCGGCGCACTCAGGCGGGCAGCACGCCGGCCTGAGCCGGACGCATGCGGCGCATGCGCAGCGCCACGATGATGAGCGACACCCCCGACAACACCGCCGCGAGCAGCACGTAGTAGCTCGGCGCGAGCTTGTCGCCGGTCAGATGAATGAAGGTCTCGACGATGGTCGGCGCAAAGCCGCCGAAGATCGTCACGCCGATGCTGTAACCGATCGAAAGCCCCGTCGAACGAACCTGGGTCGGGAAAATCTCCGACATCAACGCGGGCATCGGCCCCGAATAGGCGGCCTTGAAAATACCGGCGACGCCTTGCAGCAACAGCAGCCAGCCGATCGTCGGATGAAACTGCAGCCACGCGAACATCGGATAGATCAGCAGCCCCATCAGGATCGACGTGGTCAGCATGATGCGAATCCGGCCGATGCGATCGGACAGCGCGCCCATGACCGGCGAAAAGATGAACTGCATGCCGCCGTTCAGCACGACCACGCCGAACGACGCGGCCGCCGCCATATGCAACTGCTTGACCGCATAAAGCGGCATATAAAGCTGCAACACGTACACGCCGACCGTCGATTGAGCAACGATGCCGATCGCGAGCAACAGGTTGACCCACTGATTCGCGAACGACGCATCCTTGCTCGTATCGACGGCCTTGCGTTCGCCGGCCGCCTCGCGAGCTTCACGTTCCGCTTCTCGCTCTTCACGCAGCGCGAGAAATTCGGGCGTCTCGTCGAGATGCGAGCGGATGTAATAGCCCACCGGACCGACCAGCAAGCCGAACACGAACGGCACGCGCCAGCCCCAGCTATTGAGGTGTTCGGCCGGCAGCCAGGCGGTCAGCAGCGAGCCGAAGGTGGCCGCGGCAATCGCCGCGAGGCCCTGGCTCGCGAACTGCCAGCTCGCGTAATAGCCGCGCCGCGACGCGCTGTGCTCGACCATGAAGGCCGTCGCGCTGCCGAATTCGCCGCCCACCGCGAAGCCCTGCACGAGCCGCGCGAGCAGCACCAGCAACGGCGCCGCAAGTCCGATCGACGAAAACGGCGGCATCACCGCCATCGTGAAGGTGCCGACCATCATCAAGGCGATGGCGAGCGTGAGCGCCGCCTTGCGGCCCTTGCGATCGCCGTACAGGCCGAGCACGACCGCGCCGAGCGGGCGCATCAGGAACGAGATGCCGAACGTGGCGATGGCCAGCAGCGTCGAGAGCCACTCGTCGTGCAACGGGAAGAACTGTTTCGCGATGATCGTCGCGAAGTAGCCGTAGACGAGGAAGTCGAACCACTCGAGCGCGTTGCCGATCGACGACGAAAATACGATACGCCGCACCATGGCCTTCGAAAGCGGCGCGGGCGATACATGAGGGGATGCGCTCGCGGAACGCGATGCGGGATGGTTCATGGGGGTCTCCTGCCGGTCTGATACGTGATACGTAATTCCGGGGTGCGTGCGGCGCCGCTTGCACGAGCATGCCCACGCCTGCGCGAGCGGCACGGCGCTCACACGGCCCATGCCGTTCAGCGGCGACGCGCCCGGCATGGACGGGCGCGGCGTACGAAGCGCCGCGCATCCTGTCGAAGCGGTTCCCGAATCCGGCTTCGAGCCACGGCGCCGCAGCTCGAAGCCCTTGCTTCAGAAACCTGCGGCGAGCCCGTCGCGCCGGCTGTCGCTGGCCGCGACATAGCCGCGCTCCGGCTCGTTGCGATCGAGCTTCCAGATGAACTGGCCGGAGCCGAAGTCCATATACGGATCGTCGACCGACTTGAGCGTGTGGCCGAGCTTCTGCAAACCCTCGGTCGTCTTCGGATCGAGCGTCGACTCGATGTCGACCGTGAAGTCACGGTTGACCTTCCAGCGCGGCGCATCGCACGCGGCCTGCGGCTGCTGGCCGTAGTCGAGCATGCGCACCACCGTTTGCAGATGGCCCTGCGGCTGCATGTCGCCACCCATCACGCCGAAACTCATCACCGCTTCCTGCTGGCCGTTCACCTGCTGCGTGAGGAACGCCGGGATGATCGTATGGAACGGCCGCTTGCCGCCCTCGACGACGTTCGGCGATTTCGGGTCCATCGAGAAGCCGCAGCCGCGGTTCTGCAGCGCGATGCCGGTGTCCGGCACGACGATGCCCGAGCCGAAACCCATGTAGTTCGACTGGATGAAGCTGACCATCATGCCGTTCTCGTCCGCGGCCGACATGTAGATCGTGCCGCCCGCCTTCGGCATGCCGAAGTCGAAATGCGTCGCGCGCTTCGGATCGATCAGCTTCGCGCGCGAAGTCAGGTAGGCGTCGTCGAGCATCTGCTCCGGCGTGACGTCCATCGAACGCGGGTCGGCCACGTAGCGATACAGGTCGGCGAACGCGAGCTTCATCGCTTCGATCTGCAGATGCTGCGACTCGACGCTGTCTACCTTCAGCGATTTCACGTCGAACTTTTCGAGGATGCCGAGTGCCACCAGCGCGGCGATGCCCTGCCCGTTCGGCGGAATCTCGTGCACGGTGTAGCCGCGATAGTCCTTGCCGATCGGCTCGACCCAGTCCGCGCGGTAGTTGCGCAGATCGTCGGCGGTCAGCGCGGCACCGCCCTCGCGCGCGAACGCGGCGATGCGCTCGGCGATCTCGCCTTCGTAGTACGCGCGCGGGCCCTGCTCGGCGAGCAGGCGCAGCGTCTTCGCGTGACCGGGCAGGCGCACCAGTTCGCTGACTTCAGGCGCGCGGCCGTGCGGCATGAAGGTCTGCGCGAAGCCGGGCAGGTCCTTCAGCTCCGGCACGGCGGCCGCCCACTTGTAGGCGACGATGCTCGCCACCGCGTGACCACGCTCGGCGATCTCGATGGCCGGCTCCATCAGGTCTGCGAACGGCAGCTTGCCGAACTTCTGGTGCAGCGCTTCCCAGCCGGCGATCACGCCCGGCACCGTGACCGCGTCCCAGCCGCGCTTAGGCTGCTTCGCAAGGCCGTTCACCTCGCCGTATTTGCGCTTGAAGTAATCGACGTTCCACGCGGCCGGCGACACGCCCGAGGCGTTCAGGCCGTGCAGCTTCTTGCCGTCCCACACGAGCGCGAACGCATCGCCGCCGAGGCCGCACGACACCGGCTCGACCACCGTGATCGCGGCGGCGGCGGCGATCGCCGCGTCGACGGCATTGCCGCCCTTCCACAGCATGCGCAGCCCGGCCTGCGCGGCGAGCGGATGAGAGGTCGACACGATGTTGCGTGCGAATACGGGCAAACGTTGCGTCGGATAGGGGTTGTGCCAGTTACTGAAGCCAGTCATGTCGAACACTCTCGAAAGCGCGGCCCGGCGCGAAAAGTCGCTGGGCCTCATGGGAAAGGTTGTAAAGCAGGTAAAACGGGGAACTCCGGATTGCAGCGCGAACGGGGCCAAAAAACAAATTCATTTATCAAATGAATAAATGCGTAATTCGCCTGAATGGGTGCTCGAAGCCGATGCCGAGCTTCAGCAGCGCGCCCATGCGGATTGCGCGAGTTGGCGGACAACAGGCCCGATGGTCTTACAATAGCCGCACCCCGCCCACGGGCGGCCGGCCTCGACCACGCGCCGGCCACGCCGCCACCCCATCACGATACGCGACACATGACACGAGACCCCCGCCTGACTCTCAACGCCCGGCAACAGGAATTGCTGGAGTGGGTGCAACGCGACGGCTTCGTCACCGTGGACGACCTCGCGAGTCATTTCAACGTGACACCGCAGACGATCCGCCGCGACGTGAACTGGCTCGCCGACATGAACCTGCTGCGCCGCTATCATGGCGGAGCGAGCCTGCCGACCAGCTCCGAGAACGTCTCGTACACGGCGCGCCAGCGCATGTTCCATGAGGAGAAACGGCGCATCGCGACGCTAGTGGCCACTCACATTCCCGATCAGGCGTCGCTCTTCATCAATCTCGGCACGACCACCGAGGAAATCGCGCGCGCGCTCAACCGGCATCGCGGCTTGCGCGTGATTACGAACAATCTGAACGTCGCCAGCATGATGAGCGGCTATCCCGATTGCGAGGTGCTCGTGACGGGCGGCATCGTGCGGCCGTGGGACAAGGGCATCGTCGGCGAGCTGGCGATCGACTTCATCCGCCAGTTCAAGGTCGATTTCGCGATCATCGGTACGTCGAGCATCGAAACCGACGGCACGCTGCGCGACTTCGACACGCGCGAAGTGCGCGTCGCCGAGGCGATCATCGAGCACGCGCGCACCGTGTTCCTCGCCGCCGACCACTCCAAATTCGGCCGCCCGGCGCTGGTTCGCCAGGGACATCTCGACCAGATCGACGCGCTGTTCACCGACGCCGCCCCGCCTGCGGACATGGCCGAGACGCTCACCGCCGCCAACTGCCAGGTCTATATCGCCGGGTAAGGTCCGCTCGCGCCAGGCGTTCTCCGCCATGCTGCGGCGCACGCAAAACTTCGAGTGAAATCAAGAATCTGGCGGCTCTCGCCGACCGCCTCCCGGTGGCCCAATTGTCAAAGGGAAAATTTACGGGGGCCGGGTTGGTGTTTCACAGGTGGTTGACTACACTCCAGTTCCCCGGCCTTCGTTGCGCGCTTCGCGCGGCGTCGGCTATTGAATCTGTCGTATAAGCCGTACTTCCCGCCCTGATCCTTTTAGCGGACCCGACCGGCCGTGCCGGTTGCCTGCAAGGCTGTCCGCGATTGCCTGACATGGAGAGAACGATGCTGAGTCCGCATGAATTCGCCACGTTGTTGCTCGTCAAGGACGCCCCCAACCAGGTCGATATGGACCGTGAAGAACTCGATGCATTGCTCGAACGCCAACTGGTGCAACTCGAACGCCTCGCATCGGGCAACGAACGGTGGCGCGTGACGGAAACCGGCAACAACGCATTGCGAGCCATCAAGCGGTCTTCCTGAGACATTTTCTGCCAGCGCTTTTCCGCCCATTTTTTGCACGACGGCCACGGAGCGCGCCGCCTTCGGGTTCGTTCGCACCGGCATTGCACTGGCGCGTCGTTCGATGAGTATGACAGCGGGCCGCTTCACGGCCCTTTCTTGTGTGCGAATCCTTTACACAGTAAATTGACGCGACGGACTTCCGACCCTCGCGCATGCCCAAGACGCTCTCCCCCGAAGACATCCAGCAGTTTCGCGAAGCGATGCGACGTGTTGCCGAAAGCGCGTTCGCGACACGCGGCGCGCAGGGCGTGACGATGCGCGAGCTGGCAAAGGAGTTCGGCTGCAGCGCCATGACCCCCTACCGCTACTTCCGCGACAAGAACGAAATTCTCGCGATGGTCCGCGCCGCCGCGTTCAATCGCTTCGCGGCGCGTCTCGAAGCGGCGGCGCAAAGCATCCCCGCAGACGCCCCCGCCGCCGATCACTCGGCGGTCAGCGAAGCCTACGTCGCGTTCGCGCTCGACGAGCCGCACGCGTATCGCCTGATGTTCGACCAGGTGCCGCAGCAAGGCGTTTACCCCGAACTGACCGCCGCGTCGCAGCGCGCATGGCGGCTGCTCGGCGCGCATTTCGAGCAGCTCGTCGCGGCGGGAATTCTGGAAGGCGATCCGCAACTGATCGGCTACGCGTACTGGACAAGCCTGCACGGCTTCACGATGCTCGCGCTCGCCGGTCAGCTACCGTTGCCAGCGGCACGGCAAGCCGATTCGGCCGCCGCGACAAGTCAACCAGCGGACGAACCTTCGCGCGAAGCGGTATTCGCACAGATTCTGCGCATGCTATGGCGCGGCGCCCTGCCTCAACACACGTGAGCAGGTAAGCACGTGAGCTCGCGAGCAGTTGGCCCGCGCCTCAACCGTTGCGCAGTGTCGGATCGACCGCCGCGCGCCAGCTGATCGCCTTCGCGCGCTGCTCCGCAAAGAACTGGACCCACTGATTGCGCACCTTCGGGTCGCCGCTCATCTCCTCGCTCGCGTGGCGCTGCGCGATGGACGCCTGGAACGCGCAGAAATCGTCCTTTGAGAGCCGGCCGCGCCGGTTCGCGACATACGCGTCGAAGAACGTCGTATAGACGGACTGGGCGTCGTTGCCGTAATCGACCGTTTGCGGCGAGCACATCTGCTGCAACGCCTCGAACGAGGGCGCGCCCCTCGTTCCCTCCAGACTCGGCGAACTCACGCACCCCGCCAGAAGCGCCGCAGCGCCGATCATGAAAAGTCCACGCATTCAAATCACCTCGAAGTGGCTGCTGTCGAGAGTATCTTCCGTGGCCGAGCGTTGCGCCACTCCTCCGGCCATCCGGCCAAGTCTCGATCGGATAAACGAACTTTACTTTTTCGAATATGTTCATTAAAGTTCGAAAACGAACATCATTGGTTCGATTAGTTTTCCAACCTCCTTTCAAGATTCGACCTAGAGGACTCAGCGGTGGCGCAAGGCTCGAAATACGATTTGCTCGTCGTGGGCGGCGGGATCAACGGTGCCGGCATCGCGCGCGACGCGGCCGGGCGCGGCCTGTCGGTGCTGCTGTGCGAACAGGACGATCTGGCCGCGCATACGTCGTCGGCGAGTACGAAGCTGATTCACGGCGGCCTGCGCTACCTCGAATACCGCGAGTTCGGGCTCGTGCGCAAGGCGTTGCAGGAGCGCGAAACGCTGCTGCGCGCGGCGCCGCACATCATGTGGCCGCTGCGCTTCGTGATGCCGCACATGCCCGATCTGCGCCCAGCGTGGCTGATCCGCGCGGGCCTGTTTCTCTACGACCATCTGGCGAAGCGCGAACTGCTGCCCGGCTCGCGCGGCATCGCGATGCACCGGCACCCGGCCGGCGCGCCGCTCGTCGATTCGATCAAGCGCGGTTTCGTGTATTCGGACGGCTGGGTCAACGACGCGCGCCTCGTCGTGCTGAACGCGCTCGATGCGCACGAGCACGGCGCGACCATCCTCACGCGCACGAAGCTCGTCAGCGCGGTGCGCGCGGGCGACGAATGGCGCGCGCAGCTACAGCGCGCGGACGGCACGACGCTCGACGTGCGCGCGGCGGCCGTCGCCAACGCGGCGGGCCCGTGGGTCGGCGAACTGCTGAAGGGCGCGCTCGGCCGCCCCGCGTCGCATAGCGTGAGGCTCGTCAAGGGCAGCCACATCGTCACGCGGCGGCTGTTCGAGCACGATCACGCGTACATCTTCCAGAACCCGGACAAGCGGATCATCTTCGCGATCCCGTACGAACACGACTACACGCTGATCGGCACGACCGACCTCGAATATCGCGGCGACCCGTCGCAGGTCGCGATCGACGCCCACGAAACGCAGTACCTTTGCGATTCGATCAACCGCTATTTCAAGCAGAAAATCTCGCCGGCCGACGTGCGCTGGACCTACTCGGGCGTGCGCCCGCTGCTTGAGGACGAAAACGCGGACAACCCCTCGGCGGTCACGCGCGACTACTCGCTCGAACTCGACGCACCGGCGAACGAAGCGCCGCTGCTGTCGGTGTTCGGCGGCAAGATCACGACGTTTCGCAAGCTCGCCGAGCAGGCCGTCGATACGCTCGCGCAAGCCCTGCAGCACGAGGTGCCCGCGTGGACCGTCGGCGCGTCGCTGCCCGGTGGCGATATCGCGCAGGCGAACTTCAACCGCTTCCTCGGCGAGTTCAGCCGCACCCATGCGTGGCTGCCGGCGGCGCTCGCGCATCGCCTCGCGCGCGCATACGGCACGCGCGCGAATCGCGTGCTCGACGACGCCCGCGCGCTCGCCGATCTCGGCCGCGAATTCGCGCCGGGTCTTTACGAAGCCGAGCTGAGCTATCTGCGCGATGTCGAATGGGCGCGCAGCGCGCAGGACGTGCTGTGGCGACGCTCGAAACTCGGGCTGCACGTCGCGCCGGGCACGCTCGACCAGGTCACGCGCGACATCGACGCGTGGTTCGCGAGCGAACCCGTGCAGCAAAGCGCGTAAGACAACAGGCATGTGAGACACAGGCGGCACGCACGGCGAGAACCCAGGCCGGCTGGACGAGACCGTCACGCGCCATCACACTACTGCAACACACGATTGCAGCGCGCTCGCGACGACACGCCGCAACCTGGCCGCTCCGATCGCCGGCCGGCAACCCGGCGATCCGCCATACCCATGGAGAAGAGACAATGCAGGATCAGTACGTCCTCGCGCTTGACCAAGGCACCACCAGCTCGCGCGCGATGCTGTTCGACCGGCGCGGCAATGTCGTGTCGATCGCGCAGAAAGAATTCCGGCAGATCTATCCGCATCCGGGCTGGGTCGAGCACGATCCGCAGGAAATCTGGTCGACCCAGGCCGGCGTCGCAGCCGAGGCCGTCACGCGCGCGGGCCTGAACGGCGCGTCGATCGCGGCGATCGGCATCACCAACCAGCGCGAAACCACCATCGTGTGGGATCGCCAGACCGGCCAGCCGATCTACAACGCGATCGTCTGGCAGGACCACCGCGCCGCCGACTTCTGCGACGCACTGAAGGCCCAGGGGCTCGAACCGAGCGTGCGCGCGAAAACCGGTCTGCCGATCGACTCGTACTTCTCGGCGACGAAAATCCGCTGGATTCTCGACAACGTCGAAGGCGCGCGCGAAAAAGCGCGCCAGGGCCGGCTCGCGTTCGGCACCGTCGACAGCTGGCTCGTGTGGAATTTCACGAAGGGCGCGCTGCACATCACCGACGTGACCAACGCGTCGCGCACGATGCTCTTCAACATCCACACGCTGCAGTGGGACGACGAACTGCTCGCCGCGCTCGACATTCCGCGCAGCATGCTGCCCGAGGTGCGGCCGTCGTCACAGGTGTACGGACCGACCGTGACCACGGTGTTCGCCTCGAATATTCCGCTCGCGGGCATCGCCGGCGACCAGCAGGCCGCGCTGTTCGGGCAGATGTGCACCGAGTCGGGCATGGTCAAGAACACCTACGGCACCGGCTGCTTTCTGATGATGAACACCGGCGACAAGCCGATCGAATCGCAGAACAATCTCGTCACGACGCTCGCCTGGCAGATCGGCGAGCGGATCGACTACGCGCTCGAAGGCAGCATCTTCATCGGCGGCGCGGTCGTGCAGTGGCTGCGCGACGGCCTCGGCATCATCAGGAACGCGGCGGAGATCGAAACGCTCGCGCGCGGCGTGCCGCATTGCGACGGCGTGTACCTCGTGCCCGCCTTCGCCGGCCTCGGCGCGCCGCACTGGAACGCGCATGCGCGCGGCACGCTGTTCGGCGTGACGCGCGGCACGACGTCCGCGCATATCGCACGCGCGGCGCTCGATTCGATCGCCTATCAATCGCTCGACGTGCTGAAGGCGATGGAAGCCGACGCGGGCATCCGCATCGGCGAACTGCGCGTGGACGGCGGCGCCTGCGCGAACAATCTGCTGATGCAATTTCAGGCCGACATTCTCGGCGTCGACGCGGTGCGCCCGAAGGTGCCGGAAACGACCGCGCTCGGCGCGGCCTATCTGGCCGGTCTCGCGGTCGGCTACTGGAAAGATGTCGACGAACTGCAAAGCCAGTGGAAGCTCGAACACCGCTTCACGCCCGCGCTGCCGCATGCCGAGGTCAAGGCGTGCCTCGACGGCTGGCAGCGCGCGATCCGCGCGGCGAAGGCATGGGCCGATACGCCATAAGCCATGAGCCACGAACCGCGCCGGAAAGCACGTATCATGGCGCTGTCCATCCCGACGCGCAGGCAGGCGAGAACGCCGGCCGCGCGCTTTCCGCTTATCGTTCTTCAGGCATGATCGACCACCTCATCTGTGACTGCGACGGCGTGCTCGTCGACAGCGAAGTCATCGCCGATCGCGTGATGTTCGAAACGCTGACGGCCTCGTTTCCCGGCATCGACTTCGAGCCCGTCGTCAAAACGGCGTTCGGGCAGCAAACCTCGCGCTTTCTCGAAGGCATCGAGCAATCGTTCGACGTCAAACTGCCCGCGAACTTCCTCGACATGATCGAGCACAACATCGAGCTTGCGCTGGCCGCGTCGCTGGGTCCGATCCACGGCGTGCGCGACGCGCTGCAACGCGTGACGCTGCCGGCCGCGGTCGTGTCGAACAGCCGCATGACGCGCGTGAGCGCCTCGGTGCGGCGCGCGGGTCTGCAGCAGATTTTCGGCGAACGGGTTTTCAGCGCCGAGCAGGTCGAGCGGCCCAAGCCCTATCCCGACGTGTATCTGTTCGCGGCAAAAACGCTCGGTGTCGAGCCGGCGCGCTGCCTCGTCGTCGAAGACAGCGTCGCGGGTCTGAATGCGGCACGCGCGGCAGGCATGAAAACGATCGCGTTCGTCGGCGCGAGCCATATTCCCGACGGCTACGCGGACGCGCTGCGCTCGATGGGCATGACGCGCATCATGAAGCACATGGACGAACTGCCTGGGCT
The DNA here is from genome assembly GCF_011752945.1 of Paraburkholderia sp. Cy-641. Taxonomy (NCBI): domain Bacteria; kingdom Pseudomonadati; phylum Pseudomonadota; class Betaproteobacteria; order Burkholderiales; family Burkholderiaceae; genus Paraburkholderia; species Paraburkholderia sp. Cy-641. The sequence goes on along the minus strand of NZ_VWWM01000058.1, from coordinate 10,522 downwards.
GGTCGCGGCGGGCATGCGCGGCGAGTTTGGCGACGTGCAGTCGTAGTATCGATCGACAACGCGCCGCCCCCTTCAGGCCTCGAGCACCGCCCCCTCACGCACCTGCGCGAGCGCCTCGCGAAACTCGACGAGTTCGGCGATCGTCAGCATCGGCAAATCGTGTTGCGCGGCAAAGCGCTCGACGTCCGCGCCGCGCGTCATCGTGCCGTCGGCGTTCATCAACTCGCACAGCACGCCGGCCGGCTTCAGGCCCGCGAGAATCGCGAGATCGACCGTGCCCTCGGTATGGCCGCGCCGCGCGAGCACGCCGCCGGGCATCGCCCGCAGCGGGAACACGTGGCCCGGACGCACGATGTCGGCGGGCTTCGCCGTATCGGCAATCGCGGCGCGGATCGTCGTCACGCGATCCTGCGCCGACACGCCCGTGCTCACACCCTCGCGCGCCTCGATCGACACCGTGAACGCGGTGCCGTGACGGCTTTCGTTGTTGACGGCCATCGGCGGCAATTCGAGCGCGCGGATTGTGTCGTCGGGCAGGCACAGGCAGACGATGCCGCTGCATTCGCGGATCAGGAGCGCCATCGTTTCGACCGACAGACGCTCGGCCGCGACGATCAGATCGGCTTCGTTCTCGCGGTCGTGGTCGTCCTGCAGAACGACGGCGCGGCCCTCGCGCAGCGCCTGCAAGGCGGCGGCGATACGCGGCGGAACGGTTTCGGTGGCGAGCAGCGGGAGATCGACGAAAGCATCTTCGGCAATCGTCGACGGAGCCGGAAAAGTAGCAAAGGACATGGTTGAAACGCTCATCGCAAAAGTTGGGCGAAAAACGTTTCAGGGCATTGCAAACAGACTCGAACGCGCCGCCGGGCGCCGCACGAAGGCGGCGCTCCTCCACCGGCGCCGCCAGAACGACCAGCGGCAGCGCGGAGCGCACATGACTCTATCTGCACATCTTCTTCCATCCGGACTGTGACCGTCGGCTCTGGCTTCTCACCAGATCTGCTGACCCCGCCGCGGCCTTCGATACGCTGAAGACCGCTCGATGCGGGCGCTCGCGGGCTCACCGACTCGCGCTTTCGCGCTGACGGCTTACCGCCGGTGGGGAATTGCACCCCGCCCTGAAGACGCACTGATTGCCGGTTCGACTGGCCGGCGAAGCATACAACAGGCGCACCGGAACTGCAGCGCGCCCCACAAAGACCCTACTGGCGGCGTTGGACCTCCATCGACGCGCTGACTGCGCCCCGACCTGCGTCCGAACCGCGCGCCGTCGAGCCTCAACCCGGCACGCCTTCGCGCGCGGCCTCCTCACGCGCCGCGCCCACGGCCGGCACGTCCCAGCGCGGCGGCGTCTCCGCCCGCAGCGTCACGCGAAACGCGCGCGCCTCGGTGTCGCCGGGATTGCGCAGGCTGTGCGGCTGATCGGCATCGAAGACGATCGCATCGCCGGTCGCGAGCAGCTGGCGTTGATCGTGCACGCTGACTTCGAGCGTGCCGTCGCTGACGACGAGGTTGACGGTCGTGCCCGGCGCGCGCGGCGTGCCCGTCTCGGTGTGCAGCGGCGCGATGCGCAGCTCGTGAAACTCGGCGGCGCCCGGCTCGGTATCGGGATACAGCGGCCGCGCCGAGTAGCGCCCGTTCGCGCTGACGACTCGCGCCGAGCGCTCGGCCGGCAGATGCTCGAAGCCGTTCGTCGCGTGGCGCCGCAGAAACGCCGCGACCGAGACCTTCAGCGCCGCCGCCACTTTGCACAGCACCTTGATCGACGGCACGCTGCGCGCCGATTCGATCTGCGCGAGCATGGCGCGCGACACGCCGGACGCGCGCGCTAGCGCATCGAGTGAAAGCTGGCGCTCGGCGCGCAGGCGGGCCAGATTCACGCCGACCAGTTGCTCGAGCGCATCGAACGGTTCGGCTGCGCGCGGCACCGCGTCGGCATCGGCCGGGCGATCGCGAACCAGCGCAAGCGGAGAATGCATAGTGGCCTCCAGAGCGCCGCCGGGCGGCGCAAAAGCATTGAGTGGAAGCAAGATAGCATCGCGCTGTGCCGCGCCCAACGAAGTTATCTTCACACTGTTATCAGCATTGCAGAGGCAAGCCGTTCACGCACGCTGCGCGACCGCGCGCACCGGCGCATCCATGCGCGCGGCGAACCAGGTGAGCAGCAGCGCCGCCACGCTGACCGCTGCCGCGACCCACGGCAACGTATCGAGGGCGTGGCCGTGAGCGATCACGAGGCCGCCGAGCCACGCGCCTGCCGCATTGCCGACGTTGAACGCGCCGATGTTCAGCGTCGAGGCGAGATTCGGCGCGGCGGCCGCCTTCTCGACCACGCGCATCTGCAACGGCGGCACCGTCGCGAACGCGGCAATGCCCCACACGAACACCGTGAGCGCCGCGGCGACCTGCGAATGGCTGGTGCGCGCGAAGACCGCCATGACCACCGCGAGCGCGGCGAGAATGCCCATCAGCGACGGCATCAGCGCGCGGTCCGCGAGCTTGCCGCCGACCACGTTGCCGACCGTCAGGCCCGCGCCGAACAGCACGAGAATCAGCGTCACGGCGCGCGGCGAGAAGCCGCTCACCTGTTCGAGGATCGGCGCGATATAGGTGAACACGACGAACACGCCGCCGAAGCCGAGCACCGTCATCGCGAGCGCGGTCCAGACCTGCGGGTCCCTCAGCACGCGCACTTCGTGGCCGAGGCCGGCCGGGCCGCTGTCGTGCCGGTTCGGCACGAGCGCCGCGATGCCCGCGAGCGACAGCACGCCGAGTCCGCTAACGATCCAGAACGTCGCGCGCCAGCCGAACTGCTGGCCGACGAAGGTGCCGAACGGCACGCCGAGCACGTTCGCGAGCGTGAGGCCCGTGAACATCAGCGCGATCGCGCTGGCGCGCTTCTCGGCCGGCACGAGCGAGGCCGCGACCACCGCGCCGATGCCGAAGAACGAGCCGTGCGCGAACGAGGTCACGACGCGCGCGACCATCAGCAGTTGCAGCGCCAGCTTGCGCGACATCTTGCTCGTGACCACCGCGAGCAGCGGCGCGCCGACCGCGACGCCGAGCGCGTAGCCGCTCACGAGCAGCCCCGCCGACGGAATCGACACGGCGAGATCGCGCGCCACCTCGGGCAACAGGCCCATGATGACGAATTCGGTCGTGCCGATCGCGAATGCGCTGATCGCCAGCGCGAGTAAGGGAATGGGCATGGAGGTGCTCCGGATAAGAGGGAAATTCAGTCAAGGCCGCATTGTCCGGGCAGGGAGCCGATTTGATAATTGGCGTAGCATTTGAAACATTTTCAAATCGTGCTTGAAAATCGGCAATGGACAATCTCGGCGACATCCGCCTCTTCGTCGAAGCGGCGCAGCAGGGCAGCCTGTCGGCGGCGGGCCGCAGAATGGGCCTCACGCCCGCCGCGGCAAGCGCGCGCCTCGCCAGGCTCGAAAGCCATCTGAAGGCGCGGCTCTTCGAGCGCACCACGCGCCAGTTGCGGCTCACCGACGAGGGGCGGCTCTATCTGAACTGCTGCCGCGAGGCGCTGCAATCGCTCGACGACGCCGAAGCGGCCTTGCAGGAAGGGCAAGGCGTCGTGCGCGGCAAGGTGCGCATCTCGACGACCTCCGACTTCGGCCGCAACCTGCTGCTGCACTGGCTCGACGAATTCAACGCGCGATATCCGGACGTGAAGTTCGCGCTGACGCTGTCGGATTCGCTGTCGAATCTCGTGCAGGAAGACATCGATCTCGCGATCCGCTTCGGCGTGCCGCAGGACAGCTCGCTGGTCGCCCGCAAGCTCGCGCCGAACCGGCGCGTGCTGTGCGCGTCGCCGGCATACATCGCGCGCAAGGGCGAGCCGAAGGACCCGCAAGACCTCGCCCGTTTCGATTGCATCGTGCTCGGCACCGCGTCCGGGCCGGCGAACGAGTGGCGCTTCACGCGCGGCGACGCAGTGCAGCACTACACGGTGCCGCTCGACGCCGCGCGCGAGACCAACGACGGCGCGGTCGCCCGCGAATGGGCGCTGCGCGGCTACGGCATCGCGATCAAATCGATGTGGGACGTGGAAGCGGACCTGCGCGCCGACGGACTGAAGGTGCTGTTGCCCGAGTGGCGCTATCCGGACGCGCCGCTGCACGCGCTCTATCACCGCAACCGCTTCATGGCGCCGCGCGTGCGCGTGCTGCTCGATTTTCTCGCCGAGCGTTTCGCGCTCGTGTCGGACGAACTGGAAAGCCTGCTGGGCCTGCCGCCGGAACGCTCGGCCGGCGGCCAAACCCGTGCTCCCTGAAGGGCTATAATAGTGAGTTACGTTGCGGCGGCGCTTGCGCATCAGCTTGCGCGCCCGAACGCGTGGCCCGGCGCACCGCGCAACCCTCTCCACCCTTTATGACGCCCCCAGGTTAACCACTGCGACCGGCGAAATTCGATGACCAAGAAAGTTTATGTAAAGACCTTTGGCTGCCAGATGAACGAGTACGACTCCGATAAGATGGTCGATGTGCTCGGTGCCGCTGAAGGACTCGTCAAGACCGACACGCCGGAAGACGCCGACGTGATCCTGTTCAACACCTGCTCGGTGCGCGAAAAAGCGCAGGAAAAAGTCTTCTCCGACCTCGGCCGCGTGCGCGAGCTGAAGGACGCGAATCCAGATCTGATTATCGGCGTAGGCGGCTGCGTGGCGAGCCAGGAAGGCGCGTCGATCGTCGCGCGCGCGCCGTACGTCGACATCGTGTTCGGGCCGCAAACGCTGCACCGCCTGCCGCAAATGATCGACGAGCGCCGCGTGAGCGGGCGCGCCCAGGTCGATATTTCGTTCCCCGAAATCGAGAAGTTCGACCACCTGCCGCCGGCGCGCGTCGAAGGCCCGAGCGCGTTCGTGTCGATCATGGAAGGCTGCAGCAAGTACTGCAGCTACTGCGTCGTGCCCTACACGCGCGGTGAGGAAGTGTCGCGTCCGCTCGACGACGTGCTGACCGAAATCGCCGGTCTCGCCGACCAGGGCGTGCGCGAAGTCACGCTGCTCGGCCAGAACGTCAATGCATACCGTGGCGCGCTCACGCTCGGCTCCGCCGAGATCGCCGACTTCGCGACGCTGATCGAATACGTCGCGGACCTCCCCGGCATCGAACGGATTCGCTACACCACCTCGCATCCGAAGGAATTCACGCAGCGCCTGATCGACACCTACGCGAAGGTGCCGAAGCTCGTGAGCCACCTGCATCTGCCGGTGCAGCACGGCTCCGACCGCATCCTGATGGCGATGAAGCGCGGCTACACCGTGCTCGAATACAAGTCCGTGATCCGCAAGCTGCGTGCGATCCGCCCGGACCTGTCGCTGTCGACGGACATGATCGTCGGCTTCCCCGGCGAGACCGAGGAAGACTTCGCGAAGATGATGGCGCTCGTCGACGAGATGAAGTACGACACGAGCTTCTCGTTCATCTACAGCCCGCGTCCCGGCACGCCGGCCGCGAACCTGCACGACGACACGCCGCGCGAGGTGAAGCTCAAACGCCTGCAACATCTGCAGGCGACCATCGAAGAGAACGTGCAGCGCATCAGCGACGCGATGGTCGGCAAGGTCGAGCGCATTCTGGTCGAGCGCCCCGCGCGCAAGGACCCGAACGAGCTCGCGGGCCGCACCGAGAACAACCGCGTCGTCAATTTCCCGGCGCCGGTCGCCTCGCACGCACGGTTGATCGGCCAGATGGTCGACGTGAAGATCGTGCACGCGTACCCGCACTCGCTGCGCGGCGAACTCGTGATGGTTCACGACGACCGCGCGGCGACCACGCACTGACGCACTGAACGGCCGCCACCCGACATTCCGAGTACCGCAACCGACAGGATCGACTCACCGCCTTGAAGACCACTCAGCAGCATCTGGAATTCACCGCGCCGCGCGAAGACAACGCGCGGCTCGCCAACCTCTGCGGACCGCTCGACGAAAATCTGCGGCAGATCGAGCAGGCGCTCGACGTGACCTTGCAGCGCCGCGGCCATCGCATCACGATTCGCGGACGCGGCGCAAAGCTCGCGCTCACGGCGCTCGAAAACTTCTACAACAGCGCGCGCGAGCCTTTGTCGGTCGACGACATCCAGCTCGCGCTCGTCGAAGTGCGCCATCCGGCGCGCCATCGGCCGAACGGCAACGGCGGCACCAATGGCGACGACGCGGCCGATCCGCGCTTCGCCGGCAACCCCGATCATCCGTTCGACCAACCCGCCGATCTCGACGCGAGCGACGACGACTTCCAGGAATACGGTCCGAAGCTCTACACGCGGCGCGCGGACCTGCGCGGCCGCACGCCGGCGCAGCGCGAGTATCTGAAGCAGATCGTCTCGCACGACGTCACCTTCGGCGTCGGCCCGGCCGGCACCGGCAAGACCTACCTCGCGGTGGCCTGCGCGGTCGACGCGCTCGAGCGCGACCAGGTCAAACGCATCGTGCTGACGCGCCCGGCCGTCGAGGCGGGTGAGCGGCTCGGCTTCCTGCCGGGCGATCTGGCGCAGAAGGTCGATCCGTACCTGCGACCGCTCTACGATGCGCTCTACGACCTGCTCGGCTTCGACAAGACCGCGAAGATGTTCGAGCGGCAGATGATCGAAATCGCACCGCTCGCGTACATGCGCGGCCGCACGCTGAACCACGCGTTCATCATCCTCGACGAGGCGCAGAACACCACGCCCGAGCAGATGAAGATGTTCCTCACGCGGATCGGCTTCGGCTCGAAGGCCGTCGTCACCGGCGACACGACCCAGATCGACCTGCCGCGCGGCCACAAGAGCGGCCTGATCGAGGCGCAGCAGGTGCTCTCGGAGGTGCGCGGCATCGCGCTCACGCGCTTCACGAGCGCGGATGTGGTGCGCCATCCGCTGGTCGCGCGCATTGTGGAGGCGTACGATGCGCATGCGCAGAAATCGGCGGCTCCGTTGGATTCGCGCTGAAGCGCGGCACTTGCGCGGGATAGGCGGCGTGGCTGACCGGACCGCGTAAGCCGCGCCGCCGAGCGGCGCCACCGGAGCGACGCGCTCTGCTCGAAGCCGCTGCCATCGCGAATGCCGCGAATGCCGCGAACGCCACGAACGCCACGAACGCCACGAACGCCACGAACGCCACGAACGCCACGAACGCCACGAACGCCACCAAGAGCGTAACGCCCCACGCAACCGCCAGCGCAACAACGAACGCCGCAGGAAACACCACAACAAACGCGAAGCCCCGACCCGAAACCGCATGAGCCGCTCCCCGAAACTGACGTTGAACCTGCAATTTCCCGCCGCCAAAGCCTGGCCGGAACACAAGGCGCTGCTGCCGCGCGCGAGCGTTGCGAGCTGGATCAAGGCGGCGCTCTTCGCGGACGGCGAACTGACCGTGCGTTTCGTCGACGTCGAGGAAGGCCGCACGCTGAACCGCACCTATCGCGGCAAGGACTACGCGACCAATGTGCTGACCTTCGCCTACGCCGAATCGGAAGACGATCCGGTCACGGGCGATCTGATCCTGTGCTGCCCGGTAGTTGAAAAGGAAGCCACCGAGCAGGGCAAGCCGCTCGTCGCGCACTATGCGCATCTGCTCGTGCACGGTACGCTGCATGCCCAGGGCTACGACCACGAAGTCGAGGAAGAAGCCGAGGAAATGGAAGCGATCGAAACCGAAATCCTCGGTAAGCTCGGGTTTCCGGACCCTTACCGATAGGCTTCTGCGACTCCCGCCCCTTCCCCACGCCATCCACGACCCAACCCTACCGTGAGCACCTCGTCCCCCGAAGCCGATATCCCCGTGCGCTGCCCGGACTACCCGCCGATGCTCGGCGAGTCGCGGCTGCTGACGGACGAGGAACTGCGCGCGTCGCTCGAATCGACGCTGCGCGGCTGGGACCGCCAAAGCGACCTGTGGCTGTTCGGCTATGGCTCGCTGATCTGGAACCCGGGCCTGCCGACCGTCGAAGCGCTGCGCTCGAAGGTGCACGGCTATCACCGCGGGCTCTACCTATGGTCGCGCGTGAATCGCGGCACGCCCGAGCAGCCGGGCCTCGTGCTCGCGCTCGATCGCGGCGGCTCGTGCACTGGCGTGGCATTCCGGCTCGCCGCCGCCGGCTCGATGCCGCATCTCGAAGCGCTGTGGCGCCGCGAAATGCCGATGGGCTCGTACCGCCCCGCCTGGCTGCCCTGCGTACTCGCGGACGGCCGGCGCGTCGACGCGCTCGCCTTCGTGATGCGGCGCGACGCACCGAGCTACACCGGCAAGCTGCGCGACGACATCGTCCGAACCGTGCTCGGTTGCGCGTGCGGCCGCTACGGCACGACGCTCGACTACGTGAGCCGCACGGTCCATGCGCTGCGCGAAAGCGGCATGCCCGACCGCGCGCTCGAAGCGCTACTCACGCGCTGTCAGGCGCGAGAGGTCGATGAAATGCCGCAGCCGGCCGCGCCCGAACGCGCGGCGACGGGACGGTAAGACTGAAAGAGCCGAAACCGGGAAGCGCCGGCCGGCCCCCCGCGGCGCCGCCGCGAGCCATCCCGCCCGCTCTCGCCCGTCCCCGTGCGCGAGTTACTTTTTTGCCGGCAAGCGCTTTTCGACACGTAATCGGTTAGGATGAGCCCATGCCCCGCCCTCGCGGCGCGGCCGCTTCACCCGGCTTCAAATCAGCGCCAGGCCCGGCGGGACACGGTTTCGCCATGCGCCTGGTGTATCCTTAATGCTCTGCAACAGCGCGCCCAGTCTCGCCGGGCGCACTACCATGAACGACACGTATCCCAGTCGACGCCATACCGGACGCACCCTCGACAAACCGCAGGAAAAGCGCTCGCTGCTCGAGCGCCTGACCGATTTCATCTCGCCCGAGCCCGACTCGCGCGCCGAACTTCTGGAAATTCTGCAGGACGCGCACGAGCGCAACCTGATCGACGCCGACTCGCTGTCGATGATCGAAGGCGTGTTCCAGGTGTCGGAACTGTGCGCACGCGACATCATGGTGCCGCGAGCGCAAATGGACGCGATCAACATCGCGGACAACCCATCCGAATTCATCCCGTTCGTGCTGGAAAAGGCGCACTCGCGCTATCCGGTCTACGAGGGCAATCGCGACAACATCATCGGCGTGCTGCTCGCGAAAGACTTGCTGCGCTACTACGCCGAAGAAGAATTCGACGTGCGCGGCATGCTGCGCCCGGCCGTGTTCATCCCCGAGTCGAAGCGCCTGAACGTGCTGCTGCACGACTTTCGCGTGAACCGCAACCACCTCGCGGTGGTCGTCGACGAATACGGCGGCGTGGCGGGCCTCATCACGATCGAAGACGTGCTGGAGCAGATCGTCGGCGACATCGAGGACGAATACGATTTCGACGAGGAAAGCGGCAACATCATCGCCTCGCCGGACGGGCGCTTCCGCGTGCGCGCGCTGACCGAGATCGAGCAGTTCAACGAGACCTTCGGCACGCACTATTCGGACGAGGAAGTCGATACGATCGGCGGGCTCGTTACGCATCACTTCGGCCGCGTGCCGCATCGCGGCGAAAAAGTCCGCCTCGACGATCTGATCTTCGAGATCCTGCGCGGCGACGCGCGCCAGGTCCACATGCTGCTGGTGCGCCGCGACCCGCTCGCGGGCCAGCGCGAACGCGAGGCGCAGCACGTGCAGACCTGAGCGGCCGGCGCGCCGTGCCGTTTCGCCGGCGCGCCCGTTCGCGAAATTTTGGCGTGCCGCCTTGCAGGTTTCCTTGCACGCTTTTTTGACTCCTCATTTCGACTCCTCAACTTCCGACGCCGACCACGCAATAATGGCCGACCCGATCACTTCCCGCCCGCGCCACGACGTGAGCGCCCCCGCCGCCGACGGCACGCGCAGCCGCGCCCTGCCGCGCTGGCACTATCTCGTGGCACTTGCCGCGGGTGCCGCCAATACACTGTCGTTCGCGCCGACGCCGCACGGCGGCTGGCTACAACTCGCGATCTTCGTGTTCTTTTTCGCGTGGCTCACACGAAGCACCGGCTGGAAAAGCGCCGCGCTGACGGGCTGGGCGTTCGGCTTCGGCAATTTCGTGACCGGCGTGTGGTGGCTCTACGTGAGCATGCACGACTACGGCGGCATGCCCGCGCCGCTGGCCGGCACGGCGCTCGCGCTGTTCTCGCTGTACCTGGCCCTCTATCCGGCGCTGGCCGCAGGCGTCTGGTCGTTCTGCGCGGGCCACGCCCGCAACGGCGCGGCCGACGACCGCCAGCCGTTCTCGCCGACCTGGCACGGCGCGCTCGCCTTCGCGAGCGCGTGGGCCATCGGCGAATGGCTGCGCGGCACCGTGTTCACCGGCTTTCCGTGGCTCGCCACCGGCTATGCGCAGGTGGACGGCCCGTTCGCCGGATTCGCGCCGGTGGCCGGCGTGTACGGCGTCGGCTGGATGGTCGCGCTGAGCGCCGCGCTGATCGTGCAGGCGCTGCTGGCGTCGATCTCGGCGGGTTCAGCACGCGAACCGCGCAACGCAGGCGCCGCACCGGGCGCCGCCGCGAGCGGCCCTGCCG